>CAMWVV010000001.1 GCA_947177755.1 uncultured Ruminococcus sp.
GTCTATAAAAACTGTAAGTATTACTCAGGTGAACGGCATGATTTGCTCCCAAATCAAGATATGTGCAGTTTTTCATGTCTATTCCGAGTGTACTGAAAATATATTTTATAATATTATCTTCACCCGACTGTGAAAATGAGAATTTCACTTCATTTTTTTCATTTTCTCTCATTATTACAGAATTTTTTTTCAGGTCGTCAAGCTGACTGTGAAGTTTTTCAATGTGACTGCTCATATCCTGTATTGTCTTTTCAAGCTTTTCCATATTTTTTATTTTTAAACGCATTTCATTGATTTCACTGTTGACTTCTGCCGAAAAAATATTATTTGCCGAATTGTATTCGGTCTGTTGTATCATGCAAGGCTCAACAAACCAGAAAGTAAGACGGCGTATAAGTCTTTTAAACAGTCGTATAATTTTTTCAGATGTACTGTCTGCGTTTATCATACGATATGAACGGTTTACAGCTGTTCTGTTCATTCTGTCGAGTGAATCAAGCATTTTTATATTTGTATCCTCTGAAAAAACAGGTCTGTTTTCTTCTTTTATATTTTCGGAAAGTTTTTTCATAATAACTTCCGATTCAAGTTTATCATATTCCGTACTCAAATTTATATCCTCCATTCGTGTTCAATACTGAAATAGCCCATGTTTCTGCTTTCGGAAACCACTTCAAATTCACAGTAGTTTCTGTAGAAATCCATTGGTGTTCCGTCGGAATCAACTACGGCGACGTTAAGAACGTATTTTCCCGCAAGCAAAGGAAGATTTCCGATAATAACCGAAACAACGCCGTCTGTTTTTTCCGTGTTTACTTTTATACGGTCAAGCTGTGTGTTGTTGCCGTAAAGACATTCACCCTCTGGTGTGTAGAATCCGAAACCGAAAACATATTCGTCAAGCGGTTTATTTACATGATAGTGTATTTTTAAGGAAAGCCTTTCACCTGTCCTGAAAATTCTGACATTTTTATTTTCTGAATTTAACATTTCTGCTTTTTTTATCTCAACATATTTCAGACCGAAACGGTTGGCGGAATAGTCGATTTCGTTGTTGTCGGTAATGTCATTGTTTTCGGGTTGTGGTTCTTCCGTAACGGGTTCTGAATTTTCTTCAGGCGGAGCGGTTTCGCTTTCAACTTTTTTCTGATTCATGAAATTCAGATAAGCGTCAACAACCTCATCAGACCGTCCCTCATGCACGATAAGTCCGTTGTTTATCCATACACACCTGTCACAGAATTTTTCTATTGTGGCAAGGTCATGAGTGACTATAATAATAGTCATTCCCTTTGCTTTGAGTTCACGCAGGCGGTTGAAACACTTTGTCTGAAAATTCGTGTCACCAACTGCAAGAATCTCATCTATAAGAAGTATATCCGCATCGACGTTTATCGCCACCGAAAAGGCAAGCCTCATATACATACCTGAAGAATATGTCCGCACGGGATTGTCTATAAATTCCTCAAGTTCCGAAAATGCTATTATTTCGTCAAGACGTGCGTCGATTTCCTTTTTTGTCAGACCGAATATTGAAGCATTCGTGTATATGTTTTCCCTGCCCGACATATCGGGGTGAAATCCTGCTCCGAGTTCTATAAGACTGGAAATTCTGCCTTTCATAATTATTTCACCGCTGTCGGGGTACATTATTTTAGTCAGCAGTTTAAGGGTTGTACTTTTTCCGCAGCCGTTATGTCCAATAAGTCCGACCGCCTCGCCCTTTTTCACCTGAAAGCTTATTCCCTTTAAAACTTCTCTTTCTTCATAACGGTTTCTTTTGCGGAACAGAAGTCTTTCCTTGAGCTGTGAACCCTTGTCCATATAAATTTTAAATTTTTTTGTTATGTTTTTTACGTCTATGACTGTTTCATTCTTTGTCATTATAGTTCCTCCGCAAAGTGACGCTGTAGTTTAAGGAAAAGAAAATGCCCTGCCACAAGAAATACAGTTCCCAGTATGAACGACGAAAGAAGTCCCGAAAGCTGCGGAACGGTCTTATAATAAAGAACGTCCCTGTAACAGCCGATAATATGCGTCATCGGATTGAGATTGAATAACGGCAGAAGTCTTTCAGGAACTATTGATTTATCATACATAATTGGTGTCATATACATCCATGCCATTGTCACTATACCCAAAATATGTTCCAAATCCCTGAAATAAACCGTAACGGCAGAAGCAATGAGTGCCGTACCGAGAGCAAGCATATATTCAACAATCATTATCACGGGCAGACAAAGCACCGCAAGCGGATTGATTCCCTCTCCCGAAAAAATAATAACAATAAACACGACTATAAAACTTAACAGCATATTCACAAAACTGCTTGTAACGTATGAAATCGGTATAACCTGTCTTGGAAAATATATTTTTTTCACAAGGTCTTTCTGTGCGACTATCGAGGCAGAACCTCCCGTTAATGATGCTGAAAAGAAAATCCACGGAATCAGTGCGACAAAAAGATAGAGATAATATCTTTCTATATCGGTACGCAGTATAAGACTGAAAACAACAGTATATACAACAAGCTGTAACAGGGGGTTTATAAAAGTCCACATAAATCCCAGAACAGAGCCTTTATATCTGCCACGGAGGTCTTTTTTTACAAGACTGAAAATCATCTGTCTGTAATCATATATTTCTTTCAGTGTTTTCATTTGAATCTCCTTGAAAACTTATTATTATCAATTATTATATCATGCTGTGTCAATATCTGTCAATCATAACTTTTTACATACTGTATTTATTTTCCTGTAAATAACTTGATTTTATTCATTAAATATGTTATAATACCAATAGTATTTTTTATATAAAGGAGAAAAAAGATGAAAAAAATATTTGCAGTCATTAAAAATCTCAAGCCGTTAAATATGGCTATGCTTACCGTTGCAGGAATCATTACCGCTTTCGGAATAACGCTTTTTCTTATGCCTGTCAAACTTTATGACAGCGGTATTACGGGAACTTCAATGCTACTTTCGCAGTTCACTCCCGAATGGCTTTCGCTTTCAGTATGTCTTATTCTGCTTAACGTTCCTATTTTTATCTACGGACTTAAAAAACAGGGTGCAAGTTTTACATTCTGTGCGATTTATACAGTTCTGGTGTATTCAATATCTTCATGGCTTATTACAGATGTTCTGCCGATTGATGTCAGCACAGCTTCACCGCTTGCCGAAACTGATTTGCTTTTATGTGCATTGTTCGGCGGTGTTATCTGCGGTATAGGGAGCGGTGTTGCAATACGTTTTGGCGGTGCAATGGACGGCATAGAGGTACTGGCGATTATATTTTCAAAAAAACTCGGAATGTCGGTAGGCAGTTTTGCAATGATATATAATATATTATTGTACGTGACCTGTGGTATTTTAATAAAAAGCTGGATTCTTCCGCTTTATTCAATTGTTACATATGTGGCAGCCATGAAAACGATTGACTATATAGTTGACGGTTTACAGCGTTCAAAGGCTGCAATGATAGTTACTTCCCGACCAGACGAAATATGTCAGGAGCTTATGGAAGAGTTCGGGTGCGGAATAACTCTCATTGACGCAAAGGGCGGTTTTTCAGGTGCAGACAGAAAGGTATTATATTTTGTAGTGAACAGATTTCAGGTCATGAAAATGAAGAATATCGTCCGTAAGTCTGACCCTTTAGCATATATAACGCTTACAGAAGTTGCAGATATTTTTTCAGCAGGTTCATGAATCAGTCAGAATAAAAGGGACGGTTTTCAGCCGTCCCTGTTTTTTCTTTCATGTCTGATTATCAATTTTTTTATAAGACCTAAAATAAATCCTGCTATAAATTCAAAACCGCCTGTTACAAGCATGAACATACTGAAATTTGTCAGAAGTTTTGAACTGAGATAGAAAACTATATGACTTGTCTGACTATAGATGACAGGCGGAACAATTACAGCTGTAAGTCCGACTGCAAGGCAGACTATTCCGCTTGTCGTGAAAATACTTTTGTAGAATCCTGTTAGATACCGTCCACGCTTGTCCACTATAACGGCAGTCCATATCATTAATACAAGAACCAGGGCAAGAAGAATCCCGAGAGTTATGAACGAGAAAATATAGCTCATGATTCCGAAGTCAAAGCCTGTTTCATTTTTCCATTCGTCAACCGAAAGTGCCTTATCTGTATTACCGTTGCCAATGTTATAAATCATTGATGAAAAGTCATTACGATTGAGATTATTATAACCCGACCTGTTAAACATATATTCGGCTATTTCTTCACTTGTAAGTGTGGGTTTTTTTCCGCCGTTAAGTATGTAATCGGCGTATACAGAGGCGTTTTCTCCTATATAGTCGGTTACATTGAGATTAAGGACGAAATTTCTGAAATCATTTTCATTGCCGTGTCTGCTTGTGATGTTATAGAAATCTGTCTGTTCATAAAGATATTCATTTACATCACGGTTACTGTCATATTCGGCTTCAAGTACTTTTTCCATATCAAGACTTTTTATGCCTTTTTCAATGACTGTTCCCGAAAATCCGAGTTTTATACAGAAAAGAATACTCAGGACAATAAGAAGAATAACAGCAAAAAATGTGACAATACCCGCACCGAAAAGTCTCAGTCCGCCTACTTTTACGGGTCTGTATTCCTGTAAAATCGGCGGTGGTTCGGGATAAGGCTGGTTCCCGACATATTCGGGAAAGTCTTCTGGCGGAATATCATACGGAGGGGGGAAAGGCTCTCTGTAATCGTCGTCGTAATTATCATACGTCGGAATATATTGTGTATTCAGATTATCGTCATATGGTTCGGAAAAATCCTCCTGAATGTTTTCGTCATATTCTTCAGTATGTTTTTTCAGAACTATTTTCGGAAGATTTTCTTTGTGTTCCGCATTATTGTATTCGTCAATTTTTTTCTGAATCTGTTCAACGTTTTCGGTTACAGGCGCAGAAATTATTTCGCTTACAGTTTCAATGTCAGCAGGTTCTTCCTGTTTTATTTCCTGAGAAGATTCGGTAACAGGGTTATTTTCCTCAGAAAATTCCGTCTGCTGATTATTTTCGGGCATATAAAGGGAATCTGATATATCAGAATCTTTGTCTGTTGAAATTTTTTTGTCGGTTTGCGTATCGGACTTTTTGACAAGAGATATTATGCCCGTATCTGAAGAAATACTGTTTATAGCAATACGTTGTATTTTTGCACCGCATTCAGAACAGAAAAGAGAATCGTCGTCAATTTGTCTGCCGCATGAATTACAAAACATAACAATTTTTCCTCCCGAATAGTTTTCAGATATTATTATTTATTATATAACATTAAGCTTTGTATGTCAATAATTTATTTAGGTTTATTTGCCGAAATCGTGTTATACGTGCTTTTCGGCATATATCAGAATAAAAAATGCACAATTTCATATATCCGAAAAAAATTTTTTTATGGAATTTCGCTGAATATTCATGTTTTTATTGATTTTGCGATAATAAAGTGATATTATATTAGTTAAAGAGTATTCAGGGGGTTGAGCAAAATGAACGCTGTTTTTATTTTTTCCGGTACAGTCATTATTATCGGCACAGTCCTTAGCGGCTTGTGTCTTAATTCATTCTGCCCGTTCACCGCTGAGTATCTCGCCTGATTTAATGTATTATTCAGAGCAATGAAGCTTAGTAGAGCCACCGGCAGAATGTCGGTGGCTTGTTTGTTAGTACATAAAATCAGAAAAAATTTAATCATAAAGGACTTTTTAATATGAAAATATCAGGAGCAAAAATTGTTGTTGAAACCTTAATCGAACAGGGCTGCAATACTGTTTTCGGCTATCCGGGAGGACAGGTTATCAATCTGTTTGATGAACTGTACCTTTGCCGTGACCGTATAAAACACGTCCTCACAGCACATGAACAGGGAGCGTCTCATGCTGCCGACGGATATGCAAGAGCTACAGGAAAAGTAGGTGTAGTTATTGCCACTTCAGGTCCGGGTGCGACTAATCTCGTTACAGGAATAGCCACGGCTTATCTTGACTCTGTTCCTATGGTTGCCATTACGGGAAACGTTCCGTGCAGTCTTATCGGACGTGACAGTTTTCAGGAAGTTGACATTGTAGGCGTGACCATGCCTGTAACAAAGCATAATTTTATTGTTAAAGACGTTTCTGAACTTGCCGACACTCTCCGAATGGCTTTCAAAATTGCAAAGTCGGGCAGACCCGGACCTGTTCTTGTTGATATTCCGAAAGACGTACAGATAGCAAAATGTGACTTCACACCCGAAAGTCAGCCTGTTGTGCCTTATCCTCTCAGTTTCGCACCGGACGAAAAACTGAAAGAGGCAGCTGAACTTATCAACTCATGTGAAAGACCGTATATCTATTTTGGCGGTGGTATAATTGCAGGCAAGGCATCAGATGAACTTGTTGCACTCGCTGACAAGATTGATGCACCGCTGGGATGTTCTCTCATGGGACTTTCAGCAGTTCCGTCGGATAATCCGCATTTTCTCGGTATGCAGGGTATGCACGGTCACTATGCTTCTTCTGTTGCGGAAGACGAGGCTGATTTGGTCATTGCACTCGGTGCAAGATTCTCCGACAGAGCAACAGGTAATCTGAAACGTTTTGCAAAGAATTTCAGAATAGTTCATATAGATATTGACAGTGCGGAACTTGACAAGAATGTTTCTGCAAATCTTTCCGTACAGGGAGATATAAAGGACGCTCTCGAACGTCTTACGGCAATGGTTGAGGAAAAGAAACATGAAGCATGGTCTGCACGTATTGAGGAACTCAGGTCAGACGAAGCAAGGCGTATAGAAAGTGCAAGGTCGGGCAGGGAACTTGACCCGTTCGCAATTGTTGACATTGTAAGTGAATATGAAGAAAATGCAAATATCGTTACTGATGTAGGACAGCACCAGATGTGGACTGCCCAAAGATACCCACTTAAAAAACCGAGAACGTTCCTTACAAGCGGTGGTCTTGGTACTATGGGCTTTGGTATGGGTGCGGCAATCGGTGCGGCAGAGGCTACAGGCAGAAGAAGTATTCTCTTTACAGGTGACGGCAGTTTCGGCATGAATCTCAACGAACTCGCTACATCTGTTACACAGAATACTCCCCTTACAGTAGTTATCATGAATAATGGTGTACTTGGCATGGTTCGTCAGTGGCAGACACTTTTCTTTGATAAGCACTATTCAAACACCACTCTTGACGGACGTAAGACCGATTTTGTAAAGCTTGCCGAAGCTTTCGGTGCAAAGGGTACAAGGGTTTTCACTAAGGACGAACTCAGAAACGCTGTTCAGGAATCATTTGCATATAATGGTACTTTTATTATTGATTGTGCTGTTGACTGTGATGAATTTGTACTGCCTATGCTTCCCCCTGGTGGTTCAATCGACGATATTATTACAGAAATAAAGTGAGGTGAGTGAAATGGCTAAACAGTACATAATAGGTGTAATCGTTTCAAATCTTTCGGGTGTACTTTCAAGAGTTTCGGGAATGTTCACAAGAAGAAGCTTCAATATTGACAGTCTCACAGTAGGTGAAACCGAATCAAGTGAATTTTCACGTATTACCATTGCTTTTCACGGCGACGAGGAAGTAAAGGACCGTATAATCAGACAGCTTGACAAGCTTCATGATGTAAAGGAAGTTCAGGTGCTTGACAAGCATGAAACTGTTATCCGTGAACTTCTTCTTATAAAAATCAGAAACAAGCCTGAAACAAGACAGGATATTATGACAGCGGTTGAGATTTTCCGTTCAAAGATTGTTGACTATTATCCGTCGTCGCTTACAATAGAACTTACAGGCGAAACGTCCAAGATAGACGCTTTTATTGAACTTGTAAAGCCTTATGGTATCATGGAAATGTGCCGTACTGGTATTGTCGCCGTTGAACGTGGCGAACGTTGTCTTAAGACTGTTAAATAACAGTAAGATTATAATTGTCCGTCAGGACAGTATAATAAATTTATTAAAATTAAAGGAGTAACCAGAAATGGAAAATACTGCAAAGGTTTTTTATGAACAGGACTGCGACCTTTCCCTTCTCTACGGCAAGACAATTGCTGTAATCGGATACGGCTCACAGGGTCACGCACACGCACTTAATGCCAAGGAGTCACTCGGCGACAACGGCAGAGTTATCATCGGTCTTTATGAAGGCTCTAAGTCATGGGACAAGGCTGTAAAACAGGGCTTTGAAGTTTTCACAGCTGCTGAAGCTGCAAAGCAGGCTGACATCATCATGATTCTTATCAATGACGAAAAGCAGGCTGAAATGTACAGGAACGACATTGCCCCGAATCTTGAGGCTGGTAATATGCTTATGTTCGCTCACGGTTTCGCTATCCACTTCGGACAGATTGTACCGCCTGCTGACGTTGATGTAACTATGATTGCACCAAAAGGACCCGGACACACTGTAAGAAGTGAATATCAGGCAGGCAAGGGTGTTCCTTGTCTCGTTGCCGTACATCAGGACGCTACAGGCAAGGCAAAGGAAATGGCACTTGCTTACGGTCTTGCTATCGGCGGTGCAAGAGCAGGTGTTCTTGAAACTACTTTCAGAACAGAAACAGAAACAGACCTTTTCGGCGAACAGGTTGTACTTTGTGGCGGCTTATGTGCATTGATGCAGGCAGGTTTTGAAACACTCGTTGAAGCAGGTTACGACCCGAGAAACGCTTACTTTGAGTGTGTTCACGAAGTGAAACTCATTGTTGACCTTATCTATCAGAGCGGTTTTGCTGGTATGAGATACTCTATCTCAAATACTGCTGAATACGGCGACTATATCACAGGTCCTAAGATTATCACAGACGATACAAAGAAGGCTATGAAGCAGGTTCTCAAGAACATTCAGGACGGTTCATTTGCTAAAGAGTTCCTTCTTGAGTCTTCTGGTGGCGGATTGGCACATTTCCGTGCTATGAGAAAGCTTGCATCTGAACACCCGTCAGAAAAGGTAGGCGAGGAAATCAGAAAGCTTTACAGCTGGAACAACGAAGAAGACAAGTTCATTAACAACTGACAATTAGCAATTAGCAGTTGCTGATTGCTGATTTACAAACCGAAGATTTTCGGCTGTGAATCGGACTTTATTCGGGTGACGGTTCATAACAGTTCCGTCACCTGTTTTTGTAATGAGATTATGGAGGACATATTATGTCTGATTCTTATATAAGAAAATTTATGCCAAACAGAAAGCATATTATTTCTTTTGCTTTTGTTATTATATCTATATTTCTTTTTTTGAGCGGTTTTTACAGAGCATATCGTATCAGCGGACGACATACAATGATTGAATTTACTTTTGACTACGAAATTCATAAAAATGACAGTATACTTTTATCAGCAAAACCGTTTGAGGCGAGATTAAAAGGAGCGGAACATGAAAATGTTGTATGTTTTCAGACATTATTAACAGGTATTATTACTGAATATGAATGTTTTATAGTTCATATTGCGGGAAAATATCGTCCTATCATGGTTAAAAAAGGTACAGCCGAATATGATAAAGTTTTCAAGGGTGAAGAAGTATCAGGATATTTCACTGAAAAGAATTTTGATTATTTTCCGGATTTTGTATTAAATATGCATAATTACTATGAACTGGAAAATAAAATCACAGACAAGGATTATTCAAAGCTTGGAATAGTAATTGTTGACCGTCAAAAAGAATTATTAAGTTTTATGTGGGGAATACCTTTTCTTGTTATCGGACTTATATTATTTAAAATTGCAGGTTCGTTGTTTTTCTATGTACCTGAAATGACAGATGTGGTGAAGGAGTAACATGGTCTGCTTCGTGCGTGACGAACGAGGGTGCAATTCCCTCCATCTGTCGCCATTTACTGTTATTCAGTAAATTATGATAAATAAATATTTAAAGCGAGGTAAAAAATTATGAGTGAAAATTTTTTCTGTTCAGGAGTTGAAAAAGCTTCACAGCGTTCACTTTTCAACGCTCTCGGACATACTAAAGAGGAAATGAAACGTCCGCTTGTTGGTATTGTATCGTCGTATAATGAGATAGTCCCTGGACATATGAACATAGATAAAATTGTAGAAGCTGTAAAACTCGGTGTTGCAATGGGAGGCGGTACACCTGTTGTATTCCCTGCAATAGCAGTATGTGACGGTATCGCTATGGGTCATACAGGTATGAAGTACTCACTTGTTACCCGTGACCTTATTGCAGACTCTACCGAATGTATGGCACTTGCTCACCATTTTGACGCACTTGTTATGGTTCCTAACTGTGACAAGAACGTTCCAGGACTGCTTATGGCTGCTGCACGTCTGAATGTTCCGACTATTTTCGTAAGCGGTGGACCTATGCTGGCAGGTCACGTAAAGGGCAAGAAAACAAGCCTTTCAAGTATGTTCGAAGCAGTAGGTGCGTATACGGCTGGCAAGATGTCACTTGAGGACGTTGAAGATTTTGAAAATCATGCCTGTCCGACGTGTGGCTCATGTTCTGGTATGTATACAGCAAACTCAATGAACTGTCTTACCGAAGTTCTCGGCATGGGTCTTAAAGGCAACGGCACTATTCCTGCTGTTTATTCCGAGAGGATAAAGCTTGCTAAAATGGCAGGTATGCAGGTTATGGAACTCTACAGAAATAATATCCGTCCGCTTGACATCATGACGGAAAAAGCATTCATGAACGCCCTTACTGCCGACATGGCTTTAGGATGTTCAACAAACAGTATGTTGCATCTCCCTGCAATTGCAAACGAGTGCGGAATTGACATTAATCTTGACATTGCTAACGAAATCAGTGCGAAAACTCCTAACCTTTGTCATCTTGCACCAGCAGGTCATACATACATGGAGGACTTGAACGAAGCGGGCGGTGTTTACGCTGTACTGAACGAACTTGCAAAGAAAAATCTTATCAATACGGACTGCATGACGTGTACGGGAAAGACTGTCGGTGAAAATATTGCAGGTTGTATCAATAAAGACCACGAAACAATCCGTCCGATTGACAACCCGTACAGCGAAACAGGCGGAATTGCTGTTCTCCGTGGAAATCTTGCACCCGACAGATGTGTTGTAAAGAGAAGTGCGGTAGCTCCCGAAATGCTTGTACACAAAGGACCTGCCCGTGTATTTGACAGCGAAGAAGAAGCTATCAATGTTATTTACGACGGCGGTATAAAAGCAGGCGACGTTGTAGTTATCCGTTATGAAGGACCAGCAGGTGGTCCTGGTATGCGTGAGATGCTCTCACCCACTTCTGCAATTCAGGGAGCAGGTCTTGGCTCTACTGTTGCACTCATTACAGACGGACGTTTCAGCGGTGCAACCCGTGGTGCTGCTATCGGTCACATTTCTCCCGAAGCTGTAAACGGCGGTACTATTGCATATGTCAAGGACGGCGATATTATTTCTATTGATATTCCGAACTACAGCATTAATCTTGAAGTTTCCGATGAAGAACTTGCAGAACGTAAAAAGACCATGACTATCAAGAAAAAGGAAAATATCACTGGTTATCTGAAACGTTATGCTTCTATGGTTTCATCTGCTGACAAGGGTGCTATAATCAACAGGAAATAAAAATATGAAAGACAAAGAACATTTGCCAGTATATGGCGTAGGACCGATTATTGTGCTTCCGCAGACAGTATTAACGGCAGTTGGAATCATTATGTCATTGTGCGGAGTTCTAGATTACGGAAAAATAGATATTCTTAAAATACCGTTTCTTATTATCGGGATAATACTTATTGTTTTCGGTGCTTATATGTGGTATAGTGCAAATTATAAATCAAAGGTTTTTGACAATATAGTTGAAAACAGACTTGTGACTTCAGGAATATATTCAGTTGTTCGGAATCCTATTTACAGTTCGGTTCTGCTGGAATGTACAGGAGCAGTTTTCATTGCTGGTAATGTGTTTTTGTTTATGATACCGTTTGTCTGCTGGATTTATATGACTGTATTTCTGAAACATACAGAGGAAAAATGGCTTAAAAACCTTTATGGTCAGGAATATATTGATTACTGCAAGAATGTAAACCGTTGTATACCGTGGTTTCCAAAAAAAAGATAATATTATGTTTATACAAAAATGTTTTCTTACTGGTAAATGGTATGTAAGGGAAATAAATATTATATGAACGGTTTTCAGCGTTCGGAAATGAGACAAAACATGAATAAATCTGTTGAAGAATATCGTGCGGAAATAAAAAAAATCCTTGAGGAATTTTATGAACTTCAAAGCGTTCACAACAAAATCGGCATACAGATGCCTGAAGATTATGATATTCCTTCTGAAATGCTTACGGGTGAAGTTGAAACGGATGCCAAATACAATATAAAACTTGTTACATGGAAAATGATACCGTCCGATATTACTGAAAAAGAAATTGCAGAACTTGAAAAAGAAATAAAAATGCGTTTGCCCGACCCTCTGAGAGCATATTATACATCATATTATCATTTATGGGAATTACATACAAGCATTTCCGGAAATTCACCACAAGCCAGAATGAGTGGTATTTACAGTTCTTACAATGAATTAATGATAAAGTTTGGATATCTTCCGTTCACATGGGATATTGAAGGAGCTTGGTTATATTGCATGAAGTTTGATGAGAACAATAACGATTGCGGAATATATTGGATTGACCATGAATATATGTTTGATTTTGACAGTGAGACCGTTACAGCACAGGAAATTGAAAAGGTTATGGAATTTCAGGCAAAGGATTTTTGTGAATATCTTTATAATGAAACTATCGGTATGGCTAAATATTTCATTGAACATGGACTTTACAGTAATAAATAGACTTTTTGGTGAATTATTATGAGAATTGAACACATTGCTATGTATGTCGTTGATTTGGAAAGGACAAAAGACTTTTTTGTCAATTATTTCAATGCTGTTCCGAATAATATGTATCATAACAAAAAAACAGATTTCAGGTCTTATTTTCTGTCATTTGACGAGGGAACAAGACTTGAAATAATGAACAAGCCACAAGTAAGCAACATAAAAGATACCAACAGAACAGGTTATGCACATATTGCGTTCAGTCTGGGAAGTGCTGAAAACGTTAATCGTCTGACAGCAGAATTAAAGGCGGACGGTTACACGGTCATAAGCGAACCACGAACAACAGGTGACGGATATTATGAAAGCTGTATAGTTGATTTGGAAGGAAATCAGATTGAACTTACTATATAACAAGGAGATGATTTGATTATGGACAACATTAAAGATTATGTTAAAAGTCTGAATATTGATGATATTCCGTGGCACAGAATGGTTACCGCTTATGAAACGGCTGAAAAATATCCCGAATATCTCAGGATTCTTGACGAAATGAAAGACCTTGACGAAGTAAAAATGGCATGGAATAGTATTTCAGACTTTGAACATCAAAGTACGCTGTTTACTCCTGCTCCATTTGCACTTGTTTTTCTTGTAAGAATTTACAGAAAGGCAAAGCAGACGGATACTCCCGAAGCTGAATGGCTCGTTAATCAGCTCAATAAATGTTTTAAATATTATCTTGAAGTGTGTACCGATGCTGACAGTATGAAACACGCTGAACCACTGGAAAATATGTCGGATATTCTGAATGACAAGTACCTGCTTCCCGAAGGTGTCAATCTCTATGATTATGATGATGAAGATGAATTTGAGGAACTTAATGAAAAACTTTTTCCAGAAGATTTATTTTACAGTCTTTACTACTATACAAGAATTATTTTAAAGGAAGTGATTTGATATATACTGGGAGCATTGGCAGGCATAATTGCCGTATTTATTTACAGGAACACACAGAAAAAAGACAAATAACTTCTTAAAGAAGTTTATTATAAAAAATCTGAAAGGAATGATATAAAAAATGGGTATGACAATGACTCAGAAAATCCTTGCAGCTCATGCAGGACTTGAATCAGTTCAAGCAGGACAGCTTATTCTTGCTAATCTGGACTTGGTTCTCGGAAATGACATAACGTCTCCGGTAGCTATAAAGGAGTTTGCAAAGCTCAATAAGGAAAATGTATTCGACAAGGACAAGGTAACAATGGTTATGGATCATTTCGCACCTAACAAGGACATAAAAGCCGCTGAACAGTGCAAGATGTGCCGTGACTTCTGCGGTGAAAAGGAAGTGACACACTTCTATGATGTTGGCAGAATGGGTATTGAACACGCACTTTTACCCGAAAAAGGACTTGTTACCTGTGGCAACGTAGTAATCGGTGCGGATTCACATACGTGTACTTATGGTGCATTGGGTGCTTTTTCAACGGGTGTCGGCTCAACTGACATGGCGTGTGGTATGGCAATCGGTAAGGCATGGTTTAAAGTACCGTCTGCTATAAAGTTAAATCTTATCGGCAAGCTCCGCAAGTATGTTTCAGGCAAGGACGTTATTCTTCATATCATCGGAAAAATCGGTGTGGACGGTGCCTTGTATCGTTCAATGGAGTTCACAGGAGAGGGACTTTCTTCACTCTCTATGGCAGACCGTCTGTGTATTGCCAATATGGCTATTGAAGCAGGTGCAAAGAACGGTATTTTTGAAGTTGACGACATAACACTTGAATACATAAAGGCTCACGGTGCAAAAGAACCGACGGTTTACAAGGCAGACGAAGATGCTGTTTACGACGAAGTTATTGATATAAATCTTTCTGAAATCGAACCTACTGTATCATTCCCGCATCTTCCCGAAAATGCCAAGACTTTTGACCAGTTCGGTGATATTGAAATAAATCAGGTTGTAATAGGTTCATGCACAAACGGCAGACTTGAGGACTTACAGGAAGCCGCCGAAATCATGAAAGGAAAGCAGTGTGCGAAAAACGTCCGTGTAATAATCATTCCTGCAACACAGCAGATTTATCTTGACGCTATGGAACAGGGTCTTATGAAGATATTCATTGAAAGCGGTGCGGTTGTTTCAACTCCCACTTGCGGTCCATGTCTGGGCGGACATATGGGTATACTTGCAGAGGGTGAAAGAGCCGTTGCGACAACAAACAGGAACTTTGTCGGAAGAATGGGTCATGTCAAGTCGGAAGTTTACCTTGCAAGTCCTGCGGTAGCGGCAGCAAGTGCGATTACAGGAAAAATTTCAAGTCCTTGGGAGGTTATGAACTATGAAGTATGAGGGTAAAATTATTAAATACGGCGATAACGTCGATACGGACGTTATTATTCCTGCACGTTATCTCAATACAAGCGACCATGCAGAACTTGCTTCTCACTGTATGGAGGATTTGGACAAAACTTTTGTCACAAGAGTTCAGCAGGGTGATATTATAACGGCAGGTTTCAACTTCGGCTGTGGCTCATCAAGAGAACACGCACCTATTGCTATCAAGGCAAGTGGTATCTCACTTGTCATTGCAAAGAGCTTTGCAAGAATTTTTTATCGTAACTCTATCAATATCGGACTTGCTATTGTTGAATGTCCCGAAGCAGTTGACGGTATCAGCGAGGGCGACCGTGTTGAAGCAGATATGGACAACGGTATTATCCGCAACCTTACAACAGGCAAGGAATACAAGACAGCACCGTTTCCGGAGTTTGTACAGAAAATCATTGAAAACGGCGGTCTGATTAATTCTATTGCTGAGGGCATTATAAAATAATTGTAATTTGTTCGGAGTATGGAGTTATTTAACTCCTGCTCCGTACTGACTGGAGTTTTTATGAGTAAACTAATTAAAAGCCTTAAAAAAATTGCTCCCGATAAGGAAATAATGGAAGGTACTTTCACAAGCAAATTCTTTAAGAATGAATACAGCTATAAACTGTCTGTATACATGGAAAATTCCTCATTGATTGAATATGCTGAAAAGTGTATTGAGCATTTCAATTCGCTTTCTGATGATATGATTGACGAAATATGTCACGGACTTATTGAAAGCTGTCATTTATCGGACGTGGATTTTGAACTTCCTGAACTTGAAAATATCAGGGATATTCTTGATTACTGTTGGTTTACTTCACTTGTTACTATTGAAGACGATGGAATATATTATTTAGTCGAGGGTGAAGGCGACTGGGGAGAAGAAGTCGGATTTGTAATACATAATGACAATGTAAATTATGTTGGTTATGATTATTTTAATGTTGTATAAAAGGAGATAATAAAAAATGGAATTTAATATTGCACTTCTTAAAGGTGATGGCATAGGTCCTGAAATCGTGGACAGTGCTGTTGCAGTACTTGAAAAGGTGGCTGAAAGATTCGGTCACAAATTTAATTTCACGCCGTATTTAATAGGTGGTTGTGCATACGACGCTACAGGTGAACCGCTTCCGCAGGAAACAATTGACGGCTGTCTTGCAAGTGACAGCGTACTTTTAGGAGCAGTAGGCGGTTACAAATGGGACAATCTCGCAGGTGACAAAAGACCTGAAAAGGCTTTGCTCGGAATCCGTTCCGCTCTCGGACTTTTTACAAATCTCCGTCCTGCAAGGCTTTATAATGCACTCCGTTCAGCATCTCCGTTAAAAGATGAGATAGTTGGCGATGGTTTTGACCTTATGATAGTACGTGAACTTACAGGCGGTATTTACTTTGGCGACAGAGGTTACAGACAGGGCAAATACGGCGAAGAAGCTTTTGATACGGAGGCTTACAGCGTTACAGAAATTGAGAGAATCGGACGAGTTGCATTTGAAACGGCTATGAAGCGTAACAAGAAACTTTGCAGTATCGACAAAGCAAACGTTCTTGAAAGTTCACGTTTATGGCGTAAGACTATGCACGAACTTGCTGAACAGTACCCCGAAGTTGAATAT
The DNA here is from genome assembly GCA_947177755.1 of uncultured Ruminococcus sp. Taxonomy (GTDB): domain Bacteria; phylum Bacillota; class Clostridia; order Oscillospirales; family Ruminococcaceae; genus Ruminococcus. The sequence goes on from CAMWVV010000001.1 coordinate 16,782, forward strand.
ACGGATATGTTCGTGGACAATGCAGCTATGCAGTTGGTGAGAAATCCACAGCAGTTTGACGTTATCGTGACATCAAATATGTTCGGAGACATTCTTTCCGATGAGGCTTCACAGATTACGGGTTCTATCGGAATGCTTGCATCTGCATCACTTGGAGCAGGTACAAGAGGTATGTATGAACCTATTCACGGCTCTGCCCCCGACATTGCAGGACAGAATAAGGCTAATCCGATTGCTACAATTCTTTCAGGTGCTATGATGCTGCGTTATTCTTTCGGACTTTCCGAAGAGGCTGACGCTATTGAAAAAGCTGTTGACAAAGTTCTTAATGACGGTTGCCGTACCGCTGACCTTATGGGCAGTGCAGAGGGTACACCGCTTTCATGCACTGAAATGACTGAAAAAGTATTAGAGGCGTTATAATTCTATGAATGATAAAATAACTCAACTTTGCAGAAAGTGTAATACAACCACTGTTTTTTGCAATCTCGGGGCAGACAGGGTTATTGTCAATCTCATGTGCCTTCTTAGTTCAGACCCTGATGAAATATGTGATTTTATCAGGGACTATTCAGACGTAGCGTCGGCACTTTATAAGACAAATATAAATCTGAGTGAATATATTCTTAAAGCTGTACTTGAGGACGATAATTTTTATATACGTGGAATAGCACAGGGGCAAGTTTTCGACAGTTACATTGTTGAAGCTGTTGAAAACGAACTGAAAATATTTCAGGAACTTTCAAGATTTACTCCCGAAGATGTAACTGCTGATATTGATTATGACGGTTTTCTGCCGAAGTGGAGAACTTCCGAGATAGATTTTGTTGAAGAGTATAATAAACGTCTTGAAAATATCGGAAAATACGGCTATGGAAAATATTCACAGAACAGAATGTTTATTCTCAGAAACGGCGAGACAGTTCCCGTGAAATATCCCGATACACAGCGACTTGACCATTTATACGGCTATAAAAGGGAACGACAGGCAGTTATTGACAATACCCTTGCACTTCTTGACGGCAAGCCTGCCCAGAACGTTCTTTTATACGGCGACGCAGGCACGGGAAAATCTTCGTCTGTAAAGGCTATTGTAAATGAGTATGCTGACAGAGGGTTACGCCTTATTGAGATAACAAAGGAGCAGTTAAGGGACATTCCACAGATTATCGACGATATAAGTCATAATCCGCTTAAGTTCATAATATTCATAGACGATTTGACTTTTACGTCTGGTGAAGACTGTTTCGGTTCTCTCAAGGCTATGCTGGAGGGTTCTGCATCGGCACGGTCGGACAATATAGTTATCTATGCCACAAGCAACCGCCGTCATCTTGTCAAGGAAACGTTTTCGGAGCGTGACGGCGACGACGTTCATCGCAACGATACAATGCAGGAGCTTATTTCACTTTCTGCACGTTTCGGTCTGCGTGTTAATTTCGGAAAGCCCGACAAAAAAGAGTTTGTCCGCATAGCAGGAGAACTTGCAAGACAGAAAGGTCTTGAATTTGAAGAAAAGGACTTTGAACTGAAAGCAGAACGTTTTGCGATGTCGTCGGGTAACGGACGTTCGCCCAGAACGGCAAAGCAGTTTGTGAATCAGCTTATCAACGAAAAAAGTGTTTAAGGAGGTAAAAAATAAAATGCTTACCCTTGATAAAATCTATCATGCAAGGTATGTTTTAAAACAGGTCATAAGGGAAACCGACATAATTCATGCACCCAATATAAATACCGAATCCGAAATTTTTCTTAAAACCGAAAATCTTCAGATAACGGGTTCTTTCAAGGTAAGAGGTGCATACTATAAGATGTCACAGCTTTCCGACGAGGAAAAGGCACGTGGAGTTATTGCCTGCTCGGCAGGAAATCATGCACAGGGCGTTGCACTTGCCGCTCAGAAAAACGGTATCCCTGCAATAATATGTCTGCCTGACGGTGCGCCTATTTCAAAAGTAGAGGCTACAAAGAGTTACGGTGCAGAGGTATGCCTTGTAAAAGGCGTTTACGATGATGCCTACGCCGAAGCCCTCAGACAGCGTGACGAAAACGGCTATACATTTATTCACCCGTTCGATGACGAAAATGTTATAGCTGGACAGGGTACAATAGGTCTTGAACTACTTGAACAGCTTCCCGAAATGGACGCTGTAATTGTTCCAGTTGGTGGCGGAGGACTTATTTCGGGCGTTGCATATGCCATAAAGAGCCTTAATCCGAATATAAAAGTTTACGGCGTACAGGCTGCGGGCGCTCCGAGTATGTTTAATTCTGTTCATGACCATAAAATAGAGTGCCTTGAAAGTGTTTCCACAATTGCCGACGGTATAGCAGTGAAAGAACCAGGGGAGAATACTTTTAAATATGTTTCGGAATACGTTGACGACATTGTGACAGTTACAGACGACGAAATTTCCGCCGCTATACTGGCACTTATGGAACAGCAGAAACTTGTAACGGAAGGTGCAGGAGCTGTTTCGGTTGCGGCAGCTATGTTCAATAAAGTTCCGATAAAGAACAAAAAAGTAGTTTGCCTGCTTTCGGGCGGAAATATTGATGTTACGATACTTTCAAGAGTAATAAAGCGTGGTCTGCTGATGACGGGAAGAACGTGTTCAATGAATATTGAGCTTATTGACAAGCCTGGTCAGCTTATGGACGTTTCAAGAATTATTGCGGAAGCAGGCGGAAATGTTATCTCTATTCACCATGAACGTGCTAATGAGGGTTCGGCTGTAAACGGCTGTTATCTCAGAATAGTTCTTGAAACACGCAACTATAATCATATTGACGAAATAAAGACCGCTCTCAAAGAAAACGGTTTCAAAATTGTAAATGACTAAACAGGAGGTTATAACAATGAAAAAGATTCATACAGAAAAAGCACCTGCTGCCGTAGGTCCTTATTCACAGGCAGTAATTTCAGGTGGTATGGTTTACACTTCGGGACAGATTGCAATAAATCCTGCCACAAATACCATTGAGGCGGTTACTATTCAGGAACAGACAGAGCAGATTATGCAGAATCTCAAAGCCGTTCTTGAGGCTTCGGGGTCTTCATTTGAAAAGGCAGTGAAAACAACCTGTTTCCTTGCCGATATGAACGACTTTGCCGCATTCAATGAAATTTACGGCAAATATTTTACTTCACTTCCTGCAAGAAGCTGTGTGGCTGTAAAGACACTTCCCAAGAACGTTCTTGTAGAAGTTGAGGTAATTGCAGAAGTTGGCGAATAACTTTGAATAGGGCGGTCAGTGACCGCCCGTTCTTGAATAAAAGGAGTTTTATATATGAAATTACATGAATTACAGGAGAAAATCCTGAAACTTAAAAAAGAAACAAATACTGTTATTCTTGCACACAGCTATCAGGCAAGGGAAATTGTTGAGATAGCTGACTTTACAGGTGACAGCTATAAACTCAGTGTCGATGCAAAGGGTGTTGACGCTGACAATATACTTTTCTGCGGAGTTCATTTTATGGCTGAAACGGCAAAAATGCTTGCACCGCAGAAACGTGTTTTTCTTGCAAATAAAAACGCAGGCTGTCCTATGGCTGAACAGATGGACGCTGAAATGATTTCCATGCTTAAGGAAAGAGAACCCGACAGAACAGTTGTGGCTTATATAAATACAACTGCTTCACTGAAAACGGTATGTGACGTTTGTGTCACATCTTCCAGTGCCTTGAAAATTGTAAAGGCGATTGACAATGACAAGATTCTTTTTATTCCCGACTGTAATCTTGGTGACTATGTGAAACGCAGTATTCCCGAAAAAGATATAAAGCTCCTCAACGGCGGTTGTCCTACTCATGCAGGAATTACCGTAAAAGAAGTCATGAAAGCAAAGGAAGAACACCCCCACGCTCTTTTCCTTGTTCACCCCGAATGTACACCAGCTGTCGTAAAGCTTGCTGATTATGTCGGCTCTACTTCAGGTATCATGGACTATGCTTTGAAATCCGATGCAGAGGAATTTATAATAGGTACTGAAACTTCAATAGCCGAACATCTGCAATATGACTGTCCCGAAAAGAAATTCTATCCTGTCACTAAAGATATAGTATGTCATAATATGAAAATCACAACACTTCCCGACGTTTACAATGCTCTTAAAGGTATAGAAAACGGCGGTGCGTTTGAGATTCTTATGGACGACGAACTTATTGCCAAAGCAAGAAAATGCATAGACGAAATGATAAGACTTGGCGGTTAATATGACTGAAATTGTTGAAAAGCTTTATAATACGGGAAATCTTTCTGACGGTGAATTAAAGTTACTTATTGAAACAGACAGTGAATGTGTTTCAAGTCTCATTGTAAAATATGCCGACGAAACAAGACGGAAATATTACGGAAGAAAAGTTTTTCTGCGTGGTCTTATAGAAATTTCAAGCTATTGCAGAAATGACTGTTTTTACTGTGGTATACGTCGTAGTAACAGGAATGCGGAACGTTACAGGCTCAGCCGTGCGGAAATACTGTCATGCTGCGAAAACGGCTATGAACTTGGTTTCCGTACTTTTGTAATGCAGGGCGGTGAGGATTTTTGTTTTACGGACGATTTTATGTGTTCTCTGATTTCTGAAACAAAGCAGAAATATCCCGACTGTGCCGTTACTCTCTCTCTCGGTGAACGTTCATACGAAAGTTACAGAAGAATGAAAGAAGCAGGTGCAGACCGTTATTTACTCCGTCATGAAACCGCTTCCGACGAACTTTACAGAAAACTGCACCCGAAAGAAATGAGCCTTGCAAACCGTAAGGAATGCCTTTTTAATCTGCGTAAACTCGGCTATCAGGTGGGTTCAGGATTTATGGTAGGCGTGCCGTTTCAGACAACGGAAAATATTATTGAGGATTTGCGATTTTTGCAGGAACTCCGTCCGCATATGATTGGAATAGGTCCGTTTGTTCCTCACCATGAAACGCCGTTTGCAGAAGAAAAAGGCGGTACTCTTGAATTGACACTTAAAATTCTCGGAATACTCCGCCTTATGTTTCCGAAAGCCCTTATTCCAGCAACAACTGCACTCGGTACAATATCGCCGAACGGTCGTGAACTTGGTCTTAAAACAGGCTGTAATGTTGTTATGCCGAATCTCTCACCTGTCAGTGTCAGAAAAAAATACGATTTATATGACAACAAAATCTGTACAGGAGAGGAATCCGCCGAGTGCAGAATATGTCTTGAAAAAAGAATTGTGTCGGCAGGCTATGAAATTTCTTCCGAACGTGGCGACGCACTGTAAATATAAAAAGGACAGCACCTGAAGCTGTCCTTTTTGTTTGATATTCAGATTAAATTATGTTTCGGGCATAACGTTACTTACTTCGGGAAATTCCTGAGAAGAATCCTGATTATCCTGCTGTGCCTGATTGTTCTGATAATAATTTTGTGTGTCCTGGAATCCCTGAGAATCCTGATAGCCCTGATTGTTCTGATTGTTCTGAATATCGGGGGTATTCTGAGGTACGTCGGGAGTTAAGTCCTGCTGATTCACATCAGGTGTTAAGGGCGTAGCACTGGGGTCTGTAACATTTACCTGAATCGGTATGCTGATTTCGGGGTGATTGCTGAATGAAAGAGTAACAAGACAAGTACCTGCATTTACGCCTGTTACATTTCCGTAAATATCAACTGTAGCGATATTTTCGTTGTCGGATTTCCAGACTTCATTGTCGGCTGTCGAGCCTTCGGGGTAGTTTGTAATAAGAGCATAATCCGAACTTCCGCCGACTGTAACATTTATTGTGGTCTTATCAAGCTGTACCTGAGCGGAAAGGTCGGGGTCAGCCGTAGGAACAGGTATGGCAGTTGTTGTTGGTGGTTCTGTAATGGGTTCAGTTTCGGTTGTTGTGGTAGTGGTAGTGGTTGAAGATGTGGTAGAATCTTCTTTTTTTGGCTTTGTGGTTTTATCAGTACAAGCGTTAGCTATAAGAATAACCAGAATAAGCACGATAAGTGCGATGACTGCAAGGGCACAGAGCTGTCTGCGTCTGAGAATTTTCTTGGTAACCTTTTTACGAGGTTTTTCGGAATTATGGTTGTTGCTGTTATCCATTTTTTTGAATCCCTTTCTTTAATTTATAGTATTAATCCGCATAATATACGGGCAGATTAATTAAGACCGTAAAAGTGTTTTTTGTTGCAGGCATAAACATTTGGTCTTTGAAGATAATCGACTTACGCTGTAATGACATGAATTACAGACGTTTTATACATAGAAAAGTACCTTTACTACATTATATCATAGTGTGAAAGAAATGTCACGTACTTTTGCAAAATTTCCGCACATTGACCTATAATGAAGATAATTTTTGTCATTTTTTGCTAAAATAAAATCAAACAGATGTTCTTAAATAAACCTTGGTTAACTTAAATTTAATATTTTTATCACATGACGATATTTAAATTGCGCGCTTATGTTTATTTATCAAACTATTTATCTCCAAAATTCAATAAGTTCATGAAATTGACTTGTTATTAACGGGTAGTCATATTCAGAGAAAGTAAAATTAAATATCTGAGGAATATTTATTATAAACGCCGTTATCATTGAGAATGACATAAAATATCCGAACAGTTTTTTAATCGTTGTGTTTTCTGTATTCTGATAGAGAAAGAAAAGTATCACATACGCTCCTATAAGAATCTGCCATGAGAAATCCGCTGTATACCTTACGGCATATCCGCTTTCCCATATTGAGAATATTATTACCAGAGGCATTATTACACATGGAAGAAGTGTAATAACGGAATACTTTATTTTGGTGCGTCTGCCATTAAGTTTTCGCAGGGCTTTTCCGCCGAGCAGATAGGCGAATACAGGCAGTGCAAGGAACAATATGCCTGAAGTCTGTCCGAGGTCTTTGAAGTAATAGCCGTTTGCTTTGAGATATGAAAAAGGTGTTTCAACATACGGGTATTCAAATCTGAGTGACGGAACGGCAAAAATATATGCAAAAAGTCCTATAAGAACGAAAAGGGTGTGATATTCGGAATCAATGAAATCATTTATTGTGAGGGAGTATTTTATTCCGAAATCGAAAGGAGAATCAAAGCGGGCGTAGTTATACCACATCTGAACCGAGCCGAGAACCGCAAACGGAATCACAGCAGCGAGTATATATTTTATTTTCCTGCTTTTCACTGTTTTTATACTTCCGTCTGTTTCATAAACCTTTGCAGATTTGCCGAATCCTATGGCGTAATATACACAGGCACATATTGAGTATACCGCAAGTGTCGGACGGCAAAGCACGGCAGTGGCAAGAAACAGAGAAGCAAATGTAACTTTTTTAAGGGAAATTTCCCCGCCTCCGATTACATTTGAAGATATGAGGAAATAAGCACCGAGAGCCGTAAAGGCAAAACCCGATGATATTGATATTTCATAGAAAAGAGGTCGACCGATACTATACCATATTCCGCAGACTGTAAGGAGAATGGCAAGTCCTGAAATATAACAGCCCGAGGGTATACGGCTGAACCAGCGTTTTATTATTGCATTATAAGTCAGTGCAAGGAATATAAGACCCAGTGCCGAGAAAATCAGTGCTGCTATATCAGTAGGGAAGAAACTGCCTGTTATCAGGTGATACGGCAGAAAAAGAAGTATAACGGGTGCTATGCCGTAATAGGAATAATATTTACCGTTATAAAGAACATGGTCCCATGCCTCATTATCTGTCACCGATTCACGTAAATATCTGTCATAAGGGTCAGGTGATTCAAGAAGTTCCTTTACAGGTTCTCTTAATAACGAAACCTGACCTTTTTCAAAGGCAAGTACAAGCTCCTCGGAAATCTGGTTGCCTTCTTTCTGGAAAAAATAATTTTCCGAATCATACGGAATTTTTTCACAGGTCATGCCGAATGCAATCAGAACGGCGGAAACGGTGATTATAAGTGACGAAATTTCACAGAATTGCAAATTTTCCTTGTATGTTCTTTTCATAAGTCCAGAAAATGCCACAGCATATGCAAGTGTTGAAATAATAATGATAAGCATCATTCTGAGAGCCGATATTTCAAACGGAATGGGTGTATTGATTTCTATTTCAGATAAATAGAATAAATCATAATCATTTATGCCCGAAAAATTGAACTGCATTGAGCCGACTTTTCCCGAAAGAAGAACGGTTGTATATGCGGTGCTTGGATTTGTTGTAATAACATCTGCTTTGATTATTGACGTACGGTATAATGAAGATGTTTCGTCAGTTGCGTCGATACTGACTGAAAGCTTGTCTGAATTTGCAGTTTCCACATTGATTTTTATTGTACCTACTTTTTTGTTGATATTTTTAAATTCAACTGTGGAAGTATTCCGTCCGCTTACTTTAAGATTACCTGTTTTTTCTTCGGTTTCTCCATTGATTAATGTTCCCTCCGATACGGAAATTTTCTGCTGTTCGTAATCTCCGAAAAATATTCTGTATGACGGAAACTGAAAGACAGTAATTTCCAGTATGAAAACAATCAGAAGTATTTTTCCGAAAAATTTCAGTGTGCGTGATTCAATTCTGTTTCTGATTAGGTTACATAATTTTTCAAGCAGGAGAACAGCTCCCATGACGGCGAATGCTCCGTGAAACATACCTGTGTCTGTCAGTCTGATAATGTCAGATATTCCAAGAAACATAGTAAATATAGTGCAGACATCTGCAAATATTTCTTTTGCTGACGGAGGGGATTTTTCTTCATTATCTTCTTCAGATTCGGACAGAGGAGAGATTTTATTTCTGATGTCGGTTATAAAGATGACCGACGCATAAACTGTCATTATGACTACAATAAAAAACAAAAGTTTTATTAACATAATGTTTTTCCTTTCATATGCAAAATATATGGGACAACTTTCGGCTGTCCCATATTCTGAATTTTTAGGTTTGTTTCAATCGTTCGATTTCTTCCTTTATGACAGCTGAACACGAATTACGGAAAGTTTTCCATGTATCGTAAGTACCGCCCGAAAGAAGCATATTTTTTTCAATCTGGTCGATTATGCCGTCAGAACCCTCCGAACTGTAAAGCCTTTCACCCATTCCGTAGGCAAAATCAACTACAGGTGTGATTTTTGCGGGGTCTGTATATTCCTGTAAAACGTCATACTGTTCGGCGGTAAGCTGGCTGACGGTAACGCCTCTTGAGTTTTTCTCAGGAAGAAGTGCAAACTCCTTTGCAGGTTCTTTATAGTCTTCCTGAGTGGCAGCAAACCGTTCACACTTTATATATGTTGCCACTGCATCTCCCTTTTTGGAATTTTTTACAAGCATTTTGGCATTGAAGTCACATACTATATAGTTTCCCTTTGCTTTGGAATATTTCGGGAATGGTACTGCCATGAAGTCCATATCGGGACATTTTACATTTGAAACACCGATAGTCCAGAAAGGAGCAGCGAAGAAAAGTGTGTTTTTTCCTGACGGAAAACTTTCGTTTCTGTATGATGAATACAGATTTTTGTTTGCTATTTTCTGCATAAACATTTCGGCTTCCTTTATCGGAGAAGTGTTTATATTGTTGAAAAGTTTTCCGTTTGTATAGTCCACGATGTTGAAACCTGTGGAATGAATAAGCGAATTTCCGACAAATCCGTTTATTCCGTAACCACCTGTATTGGCTTTGAATTTTTCCGACATTTCCATAAAAGCGTCCCAGTCCCATTTGTCTTTTTTGTAAAGTTCATACGGGTCGTCAAGCTTGTTTTCCTTAATCATTTTACGGCTGTAGGTAAGCACAACGGGATTTGACAGCGAATAAGGAATGACATAATGATTGTCATTGTATTCAAACATATCAATAACATCGGACATATCGTCCCATATACTGCTGTTGATTTCAAGTGAGTTGAAATACGGGTCAAGCGGTTCATACTGATTTTTCTTCACTCCGTCAGGCAACGCACTGACATCATATTCGAACATATCAACTTCGTCACCTGCCAGAATCATTGAGGAAAGCTTTTCAAATCTCTCTTCCGCCGATGTATAGACAAATTTTATCTTACCGCCGAAAACGTCTTCAAAGAGTGAAAGTGCTACGGAACGTTTGTCTTTTTCTGTGGGGTTAAGGTCATAATCCGAAAGCCACACTATTTCAGTACCCGAAATATCAGCAGGTTTATCTGTTCCGTCGGGTTCTTCTGTACCTTCGGGAAGCATTGCTATAGGTTTTTCGTCTGTTTCAACAGAAAGATTTCCTGTTACATTCTTTCTACAGGAAACTGCCGAGGTCATCGCCGTGGCAGCGGCAATGATTCCTGCAAGCGTTTTCTTTATTTTTTTCATACGGAGGACTCCTTTCATTGCTCATTACAGTTTTTCCATGTAGATTAGTTCACCTTATTATACATTATGTTTTACTGATATGTCAAGTATTTTGGTAAAATCCTTATGTGATATTTTATACACATTTCTGCTTTTTTACTGCCGTAAATAATGGTATATCTGTACTTTATTCATTATTTTTCCATATGAAAACACCGCTGTTATGGTTAAAATATAAGTTTTTAAAAGAAATTTTCTGAAAAGACTTGATTTTTACAGAAATACATGATATAATATAAACAAGGTAATAGTTAATCTCAAAGACCGGAAATCTCCGGTCTTTCGTTTATATTGGGACTATTGTATAAATTCGGTGAAAGGAGATGAGTTTTATATGAAATTCAAAAAATTCGGTGCTACCGAACAAAAAGTATATGACCTTGTAAAGCCGATAACGGACGAACTCGGTTATTATCTCTGGGACGTATGCTATGAAAAGGAGGGTGCTGTCTGGTATCTCCGCATATTCATTGACAGTGACGACGGTATTACTATTGAGGACTGCGAAAGGGCAAACACTCCGATAAATGCAGTCATGGACGAAGAAGACCCCGTTTCACAGGCATATACTCTTGAAGTCGGTTCGGCAGGTCTTGAGAGGGAGCTTGTCAAGGAAGAACATTTTGAAATATGCGTGGGCGATAATGTAAGAATCCGCTTTATAAGAAGCGTTGACGGTGAAAAGGAAATCATTGCAGTGCTTTCGGGTGCGGATAAAGACGGCGTTTCAGTTGTTCTTGACGACGGAAGTGAAAAGAAATTTTCGCTTGCCGATATTGCCTACGTCAGACTTTATTTTGAATTTTAACAGAATCCGCAGGTTTCAGACCATAATAATAAAAATATTTTTATATACTGGAGGAATATACAGACATGAACATTAACAAGAGCTTTTTCGATGCACTTCAATCTCTCGGAGAGGAAAACAGTGTTGAAACTGAACTTCTCATCGAAAAAGTAAAGTCGGCAATGCTTAAGGCTGCGAGAAAGGCTTATCCGCACAGTGAAGAACGTATAAAGGTTGAAATAGACCCTCTTACAAAGAAGTTTGCAATGTATATCGAACAGGAAATTATTGATGATTATCCTATTGACGAAAACGAAGTCAATATTGACGTTGCAAGAACCATTGACCCTTATGCTGTTGTCGGCGGTAAGATTCTGAAAGAGATTGATATTTCAAAACTCGGCAGAATGGCGGCACTTTCAGCCAAGCAGTCAATAAAGGGCGACCTCAGGGAAATTAACCGTGAACAGATGCTTAATCGTTTTGAATCAAAGGAACATGAATGCATTACGGCTAAAGTTTCTCAGATTGACCCTGGCAGAGGCACTGTTACTGTTGAATATGAGGGAACGGAACTCTATCTTTTCAGAAATGAACAGATTCCGGGGGAAGTTCTGAAAGAAGGTTCGTCTGTAAAGGTTTATGTAACCAGTATTATAGGAAAAACCAAAAAGCCGATTGTCAAGATTTCACGTACTCACAAGGACCTTGTAAAAAGACTTTTTGAACTGGAAGTCCCTGAAATCTATGACGGAACGGTTGAAGTCAAATCAATTTCAAGGGAGGCAGGTTCAAGAACAAAGATAGCCGTATGTTCAAGAGATGCAAACGTTGATGCGGTAGGTGCTTGCATCGGTGTTGACCATTCAAGAATAAAAGCAGTTGTTGAAGAACTCAACAACGAAAAGATAGATATTATTCAATGGAGTGAAGTACCTGAAAAATTCATTTCAAAGGCACTTGCACCTGCATCTGTTCTTAAAACTGTCATAACTTCCGAGGAAGAAAAGACCTGCACGGTTATAGTTCCGAACAATCAGCTTTCACTTGCTATCGGCAACAAGGGACAGAATGCAAAGCTTGCCGCCAAGCTTACAGGTTACAAAATCGACATCAAACCTCAGTTTGATAACGAAACAAATAAAGAAGCTCCCGAATTAAGTCCCGATTTTAAAGTACCCGAAAAGCAGACTGACGTTGAGGAAGAAAAAGCTGTTGCAGAAGAAGTCTCGGCTGAAAATGCGGAAGTTTCCGCAGAAGCGGTTACTTCGGAAGAGGAATAATTTATGAAACCGAAAAAAATTCCCATGAGAATGTGTCTGGGCTGTAATGAGATGAAGCCTAAAAAGGAGCTTATACGTGTTGTAAAATCGCCCGAGGGTGAAATAAGTCTTGATTTTACCGGAAAAAAGTCCGGCAGAGGTGCATATATATGCCACAGCAGTGAATGTTTTGACAAGGCAAGAAAAGCACGCAGATTTGAAAAATCATTCTCATGCAGGATTGATGAAAGCATTTACGGGGTGATGGCAGATGAACTCGAAAAAAACGGCTAATCTGCTGACGATATGTCTGAAAGCAGGAAAAACCGTAAAGGGATTTGACAGTGTATGCGACGCTTTAAAAAACGGCAGTGTATTCTGCGTTCTCACCGCTTCGGACGCATCTGAAAAAACCGTCAAGGAAATTTCCTTTGTATGCGGAAAACATTCTGTTCCGCTTTTCCGTACCGAGCTTACAAAGGAAGAAATGGGCATACTCTGCGGAAAAATCACGGCGGTTATTGCCGTATGTGACAAGGGTTTTGCAGACGGTTTTTCAAAGATTGTCAGTGCCTGATTACAGCAAAGACTGTATTGACATATATTTTTCAAAAAACGGATTTGTCGTAATTATGACAAGCCAAAACAAAGCCGTATTATATACGGCACAATTAACTGGAGGTATTTGAGCCTATGATGAAAAAAATAAAACTTGGTGATGCAGCTAATGACCTTAATGTTTCCGTACAGGAAGTTATTGATTATTTTGCATCAAAGGGCGATACTAAGAAAAAAGCTTCAACAGGTCTTACTGAAACTGAAATGAACCTGCTTCTTGAACACTATACAAAAGTTCATGAAGTAAAGTCTTTTGACGAGTATTACAAGTCAAAGAATCAAGAAAAGCCTGTTAAAAAGGAAGAACCTAAAAAGGAAGAACCACAGAAACAGGACAGAAAAAATTCCGCCAGAAAGTCGGAAAAAACGGCAAAACAGTCCGCATCTGTAAAGAAGAATGACAAAAAATCCGAAGCTACAGCAGAAAATACACCTGTCAAGAAACAGAACGATTTAAAGCCTGCTCCGAAAAAACAGGAGGAAAAGAAGTCGGAAACAGTTTCCGAAGCAAAGCCAGCTGAAACAAAACCTGCCGTACAGTCCAGACCGAAGAACAAGAAGAACGACAGAAACAAACCACAGGCAAAACCGCAGGAAAGGGGCGAACGTTCAAAGCTTAATGTTTCGTTCAGTTCAGAAACGGCACAGACTTCAACTCAGAGAAGAACAGTTGACACAAGAGGAAGCTATGTTGACCTTGATAAGTACAACGAGCGTTATGAGCAGATTGCTCCGACAAACAAGCACAAGAATGACAATTACTCTTCAAAGAAACAGAAGATAAATCAGAAGTCCGCACAGAGAAACAGACAGCAGTATTCCAGAAAGGAAACAGAAACTGAAAAGCTTAAAAGACTTGAACTCGAAAGAGCAAGAAAACAACAGCTTAAAGTGCTTATTCCCGACAACATAACAGTAAGTGAACTGGCTGCACGTCTGAAAGTTACCGCTACTGAAGTTATCAAAAAACTTATGGGTCTTGGTATCATGGCGACTATCAATCAGGAAATTGACTTTGACACAGCTTCACTTGTTTCGGAAGAACTCGGTGCAAAGGTTGAAAAAGAAGTGATTGTCACCATTGAAGAACGTCTTATAGACGACAGCGACGATGACGACACAAATCTTGAAGAACGTTGTCCCGTTGTTGTTGTAATGGGACATGTTGACCATGGTAAAACTTCTATTCTTGACAGAATCAGACACGCACACGTTGCCGCAGGCGAGGCAGGCGGTATTACTCAGCATATCGGTGCATATCAGGTTAAAGTCAATGGTCAGGACATAACTTTCCTTGATACTCCAGGACATGAGGCATTTACTTCAATGCGTGCAAGGGGTGCAAATATCACTGATATTGCTATTCTCGTAGTAGCCGCAGACGACGGTATTATGCCACAGACTGTTGAATCAATCAACCACGCAAAAGCCGCAGGTGTTTCACTTATAGTTGCCATAAACAAGATGGACAAAGAAGGTGCTAACCCCGACCGTATCAAAGAAGAACTCACAAAGTATGATATTGTATGCGAGGAATGGGGCGGTGACGTTATCTGTGTTCCCGTATCGGCAAAGACAGGCGAGGGTATAGACGAACTTCTTGAAAACGTTCTGCTTGTTGCCGAAGTAAAGGAACTCAAGGCAAATCCCGACAGACTTGCAAAAGGTACTGTAATTGAGGCACGTCTTGACAAGGGAAGAGGTCCTATAGCTACACTTCTTGTTCAGAACGGCACATTAAAGCAGGGTGATGTGCTTATTGCAGGTACGGCAGTAGGCAGGGTAAGAGTTATGACCAATCATAAGGGCAGGACTGTCAAGTCAGCAGGACCGTCTGTACCTGTTGAGATAACGGGTCTTGCGGAAGTTCCGAGTGCGGGCGATATATTCAACGCTGTAGAGGACGAAAGACTTGCGAGAGAGCTTGTTGAAAAGAGAAAGCACGAAGCTAAACAGGAACAGTTCAATGCTTACAGAAAGGTTACTCTTGATAACCTGTTCAGTCAGATTGCAGAGGGCGAAATAAAGGAACTTCCGATTATTGTAAAGGCAGATGTTCAGGGTTCTGTTGAAGCTGTAAAACAGTCGCTTGAAAAGCTTTCCAACAATGAAGTAAGGGTAAGTGTAATTCACGGTGCGGTAGGTGCTGTAAAGGAAAGTGACGTTATGCTTGCCAATGCTTCAAATGCTATTATTGTAGGCTTTAACGTAAGACCCGACCCCGTAGCAGCGGAAAATGCACAGCGTGACGGCGTTGATATTCGTCTTTACAGAATCATTTATGACGCTATCGAGGAAATCACAACCGCTATGAAGGGTATGCTTGCACCAAAGTTCCGTGAAGTTGAGCTGGGACGTGCCGAAGTCCGTCAGGTATACAAGATTTCAAATGTCGGAATGGTTGCAGGAAGTTATGTTCTTAACGGCAAGGTGACAAGAGGCTGTCAGATACGTGTTGTACGTGACGGAATTATTATAGCTGATGACAAGATAGCAGGTCTTAAACGTTTCAAGGACGATGCAAAGGAAGTTGCCGACGGTTATGAATGCGGTATCAGCCTTGAAAAGTTCAGTGACGTTAAAGAGGGCGATATATTCGAGGCATATATTGTTGAAGAATACCGTGAGGACTGATATATGAAACTAATCAGGGCGTATCCGTATTTTTCGGATATGCTCTGAATATACCATTGAAAAAAATAATGATACAAATTTTATAGTAAAAATCTTATTAAAGAAAGGAAAACAATGGCAAATTTTAAAAACAGCCGTATGGCAGAAGATATAAAAAGGGAAATGACGGCTATCCTCCGAGAACTCAAAGACCCGAGAATAGACAAGATGCTTACAATAGTAAGAGCGGATTTGTCGGGTGATATGTCTGTTTGTAAGATATATGTATCAAGTTTTCAGGGAATTGAAAAGACAAAGGAATCTGTAAAAGGTCTTACAAGTGCAGGCGGATTTATAAGGCGTGAACTTTTTCACAGACTGAAAATGCGTAAATCTCCCGAACTTACTTTTATAGCCGACAATTCAATTGAAAGAAGTGCGGAAATCAGTAAAAAGCTTAATGATTTGCTGAACTGATTATTTTTAAAGGAAAGAGGTGCATTTATAATGTATATAGGTTTCAGTGAAGCAGAAACTTTTCTCCGCAACTGTAAGGACGCTGTTATAATTACCCACAGAAATCCCGACGGCGACTGTATCGGAGCAGGCTTTGCCATGAAAGATATTCTTGAACAGCTCGGAATAAGAAGCAGGGTAGTATGTCATGACGACTTTCCGAAACGCTATGGATTTCTTACAGAGGGCGGAGCAGGTGAGGACTTTGAACCGCAGACGATAATTGCCGTTGATGTTGCAGACATCAGACTTATGGGTAAATATCAGGAAATTTATGGCAGTAAGGTTCAGCTTTGTATAGACCACCATGTTTCAAATAAAAACTATGCCGAGAAAACTCTTCTGAGGGCAGACGCTGCGGCAGCCTGTGAGGTTATATATGACCTTGCGGAATTTATGGGGCTTACTATAACAAAGCACTGTGCGATGTGCCTGTATACAGGAATTGCTACGGATTCGGGCTGTTTCAAGTACGTCTGCACCACTCCGAGAACGCACGAGATAGCAGCCGATATTATGAAAAGATATGATATTGATTTTGCAAGAATAAACAGGTATATGTTTGATGTGAAGTCGGTTGGAAGGGTAAAGCTTGAAAGCAGACTGAATGAAATGCTTGAAACATATCTTGACGGCAGACTTTGTATTATCGCTGTTACAAGAGATATTATGTCTGAACTTGGTATCAGCGACGAAGAACTTGAAGGATTTGCACCGCTTACAATTCAGTATGAAAATGCTGAAGTAGGAATTTTTATACGTCAGCGTGCAGACGATTATAAATGTTCGTTCCGTTCGGCAGACATTGTGAATGTTTCGGAAATATGCGAAACACTCGGCGGTGGTGGTCATGCAAAAGCTGCCGGCTGTAATATGTCGGGAAATCTTGACGATATAAAGAAACAGCTTGTTGAGGCGGTTAGTAAAGCAATATGATGAACGGTATGATAGGCATAAACAAGCCAAAGGGTTTTACTTCATTTGACGTTATCGCCAAATTAAGAGGCATACTTAAAATAAAACGTCTCGGTCACAGCGGTACTCTCGACCCTATGGCAACGGGTGTACTGCCTGTTTTTGTCGGCAATGCAACAAAAGCCTGTGACATGGTTAAGGGCTTTAAAACCTATGTGGCGGACTTTAAGTTCGGACAGACTACAGATACACAGGATATTACAGGAAAAGTTTTAACAATGTCCAACAAGGCTGTAACGCTGAAAGAACTGAAAGAAGTTATTCCCGAATTTACGGGGAAAATCATGCAGTTACCGCCCATGTATTCCGCAGTACAGGTAAACGGCAGACGTCTGTATGACCTTGCAAGGCAGGGAATTGAAGTCGAGAGAAAACCACGTGAAATTGAAATAAAAAATATTAAGTTATGGCAATATGATGAGAAGTCACGCACGGGAATAATGGAAATAATATGCGGAAAAGGCACTTATATACGCACGATAATTAACGACATCGGCGAAAAACTCGGCTGTGGCGGAGTTATGACGGCACTTGAAAGAACAGCCGACGGCGGTTTTTTTATTGCTGACTGTTACACTCTCGAACAGATACAGACGGCAAAGGACGAAAACTGTCTTGAAAAGCTGATAATCCCTATAGAATACGCCTTTAAAAATCTTGACAGAATCCGTCTCAATGAGGTGCAGACGAGAATGTATAAAAACGGCGTAAAACTCGATTTGGCGAGAATCAATAACATAAAATCAGACATCAGGGACTATGCGGTTTACGGATATGATAATAATTTTATCGGTACAGCCATAGCAGAACATGAAAACGGCGTGTTGCGTGTGGGAAAGAATCTTGTGTGAGGTGATATAATGGAAATAAAAAGAAGTGCGGTTGCACTTGGTCTTTTCGACGGCGTACATCTCGGACACCGTGCCGTGCTTGACCTTGCACTTGAACAGGAAAAAAATGCTCTCACTCCTGCTGTATTTACGTTTAATCCGTCGGCTGTACTCCGCAAGACAAGTGGTCAGGACGGCTATATATATAACTATACGCAGAAATTTGAGATTCTTAAAAAGCTCGGATTTTCGGGCAGAAATATTCATTTCGTGGATTTTGATGATGTCTGTGGACTTACAGGTGAGGAATTTTGTGAAAATATTTTAAAAAACAGATTTCTTAATGCAGAAATAGTATGTTGCGGAAATGATTTCAGATTCGGTAAAAACGCCTCGTGCGGTGTTGAGGATTTAAAGAATTTCGGCAGGAAGTACGGTTTTGAGGTCCAGACAGCTGACGACATAAAAACTGACTGTATTACTGTATCTTCGGGAGAAATACGTCGTTGTCTTGTAAATGGTGAAATCGAAAGGGCGAATACTCTTTTAGGTATGTCGTATAAATTTCTGGGTAAAGTTATTCACGGAAACGAAATAGGAAGAACAATAGATTTTCCGACGATAAATCAGGAATATTCTGACGGACAGCTTGTCCTTAAATACGGCGTATATCAGACCGTGACGGATATTGACGGCGTAAAATATAAGTCAATAACTAATGTCGGAGTAAAGCCGACTATAAAAGGCGAGAGAAAACCTCTTGCGGAAACGCATATACTTGACTTTTCAGGTGACCTTTATAATAAAATTGTTTCGGTTGAGTTTCATAAATTTATCCGTCCCGAAATGAAATTTTCGTCTGTTGACGAGCTGAAAAGTCAGATTTCAAGGGATATTTCTCAGGTTGGTTCGCTTCTCAAAGATTAATATAATATTCGCAGTGTTTTCACTTCATTATCACAAAAAAAGTATATCATTGTAATATCTGAAATCAACAGCTGTCAACGAACTGTTTCAGGGAGGGAATTTAATGATAGAGGTTAAGAACCTTAGTAAAAAATACGGCGACAAGCAAGCCGTGAAAAACATCAGCTTTAAAGTGGAGCAGGGCGAAATTCTCGGCTTTCTCGGTCCTAACGGTGCAGGAAAGTCCACAACCATGAATATGCTTACTGGTTATATTTCGTCAACTTCGGGACAGATACTTGTCAACGGAACAGATATATTTGAAGACCCGAAAAAAGCAAAGTCCTTTATAGGTTATCTGCCCGAAATTCCGCCTCTTTATATCGATATGACGATTGAGTCCTATCTTAATTTTGTATATGATTTGAAGAAATGCAAACTTCCGAGAAAAGCTCATCTTAAAGATGTGTGCGACTTATGCAAGATTACAGACGTAAGAGGGCGTATAATAAAGAATCTTTCAAAGGGTTATCGTCAGAGAGTGGGACTGGCACAGGCTCTTATAAACAATCCGCCTGTACTTATTCTTGACGAGCCGACTGTGGGACTTGACCCGAATCAGATTATTGAAATCAGAAGCCTTATCAAAAAACTCGGCAAACGTCATACTGTTATACTTTCGTCACACATTCTTCCCGAAATTCAGGCGGTATGTGACAGAATTATTATAATAAACAAGGGCGAAGTTGCCGCAGACGGTACGGCTGACGAAATCGCAAAACAGCTTACAAACGAACACAAGATGACTGTCCGCATAGAAGGTACTTCAAAGACTTCCGCCGACAAGGACGAAATTGTAAAAGCCATTAAATCACTCAAAGGTATAAAATATGTGCGTGCTGACATGGAGCGTGAAAAAGGCATTTATGATTATGACGTTGAGGCGGACGAAAAAACTGATGTAAGACGTTCACTCAACGACCTATGCCGTAAAAAAGGCTGGAATATACTTATGCTTCAGCTTTCAGACCTTACTCTTGAGGATATTTTTCTTAAAATCACTATGGGTGAAAATGATGTCAAGGTCAGTGAGGACAAACCACGTATACGTGTGGAGCTTAACAGCGTAAGCAGTGATACGGCAGAAGATGACGAAAACGGAGGTAACGACTAATGGGTGCAATTTACAGACGTGAAATGAATGCCTTTTTTATATCGGGTGTAGCTTATGTATTTCTTTCGGTATTCTATCTCCTTTCTGGATATTTCTTTTATGCATATGTAATAGGTTCGGGCAGGACAGACACTTCACCGATGTTCAGCAGTATGTTTATAATAATACTGTTTCTTATACCTATTCTCACTATGCGGCTTCTCAGTGAGGAAAAGAAAAACAAGACAGACCAGGGATTACTGACCGCCCCCGTCGGATTGTGGGATATAGTTTTAGGAAAGTACTTCGCCGCACTTACTCTCTTTATAATTGCAGAAAGCGTAGTGTTTATTTATTCGGGAATACTTGCATATCTCGGCGATGTTGTATGGCCGACCCTTATCGGAAACTATTTTGCAATGCTGTTTCTCGGTTCTGCATTTATTGCGGTAGGTCTTTTTATTTCGTCCCTTACGGAAAACCAGATGGCTTCCGCTGTTGCAAGTATGCTTGCACTTTTCGTACTTTATCTTTTTGACTCTTTCGCTATGAATATATCAAATGAATATATCAGCAAGGTTATAACTTCTCTTTCATTCTATTCAAGATATATTGAATTTACACAGGGAATTTTCAGTCTTCCGAGTGTTGTGTTTTTCCTTAGTGTTGCATTTATCTTTAATTTCTTCACTGTGAGGGTTCTCGACAAGAGACGCTGGGGATAATAATACGGAAAGAGAGGTATTTTCAGATGAGTAACAAAGAAGTTTCAAAAACAACAGAAACCAAACCCAAGAAAAATTTAAAAAAATTCAAGTACGGCTCAATGTCCGTAGTGGTGATAGTGCTTGTTATTGTACTGGTTATAATAGTTAATCTTATATGCAGTATGATTTCAAAGCGTTCACCGATTAAAATTGACCTTACTTCCGACAAGAGGTATGAACTCAGTGACGAATCCGTTGAAGCAATAAAGAATCTCAAGGGTGATGTTGAAATTACCGTAACTTTTCCGAAAAGCGATTTTACTTCCATGGGAAGTTACTATCAGCAGATGTATGCCGCATATTACGGAATAAACGTTGAAACGCCATATGAAATGATACCGTCTATTCTTGAAAACTACGAGATGTACGCAAAGCAGGGAGAGGGCAGTATCAAGGTACAGTATGTTGACATGAACAAAGACCCCGATATTATTACGAAATACAGAAAATTCTATAATAATGACATTCCGGAAGGAAGTATTGTTGTATTTTCAGGAAATGAAGATAACGGCAGGGTAAAGGTTATCAGTCAGGAAGAAATTGTAGGAATGATTCAGCCCTCCAATACAAGTACACAGACTGCTGTTACAATGAGTTTTGTGGGTGAAAGTACTTTCACTTCTGCAATTCTCAACGTTACCGATTCAAATCCCATAAAGACGGCTGTTGCTTCCATGATGAACGGTACTTCAATAACAGGACAGGGTTATGAATCAATAACTTCAGAACTTATAGAGTTTCTCGGAAAGAACGGTTATGACTGTACAGAAATTGACATTGCATCAGATGAGCTTAATCCCGATGATTATGACTTTGTTGTAGTACCTATGCCGTCCGTTGATTTCAGTGCGGACATTATCGGCAAACTTGGTGATTTCCTCTATAACGGCGGAAACTATGAGCGTAATATGCTCTACATTCCTAATCTTTATGTAAGTGAACTGCCGAATATTTCGGAGTTTCTCGCAGACTGGAGTATTCAGGTAAAGGAAAGTGCGGTGCTTGACGATACAAACTGGGTTGAAACATATATGGGATTCAACCAGAATGTAAATATAAAGCTTGAAATAAGTGATGCTGATTCTGTCGGAAGTCTTCCTAATGATAGTCTTCCTGTTATTGCTCCGGCGACAAGAAAGCTTTCCGTTCTTACAAAGAACAATGACAGTGTTGCAACTGCCGTACTGAAAACAATGGATACATCATATGACCAGGACAACAGCGAAAAGGGTGCAAGAGATGCGGCAATCATCTCCAAAAAGGAAACAAGCATAGGACTTGATACTTACACAAGTCATCTTCTTGTTTTCGGCAGTTCTTTCATGACATACAGTACACTTTTAACGCAGACAAACACATTCAACAATGCAAATGTAGTTATTGGTATGCTCAATACAATGACAGGCAAGGAGACATCTGCCGTTATTCCTGAAAAGGCACTCCAGCAGTCTCTTATTGCTCCTACAGCACATGAAATGAATATAATAAAGGTATTTGCTATCTATGTTATTCCTGCTGTGGTTGCAGTTATAGGAGTATGTGTATTTGTAAGGAGAAAGAACCGATGAACAAGACTGCTAAAAGTATTATAGGACTTGGTGCGGCGGTTATTGTTCTCGGCGGAGGTCTTGCCGCTCTCATGCTTACCGAACCGAAAGACAAGGAGAATGAAGAAAATTCTGTTTCGTCGTCGGAAGAATCATCTGTAACGGAAGGTGCGGGAATAGTTCTCATTCAGGACGAAAAGGCAGGAGAATCTAAAAGCGTCGTAAAGGAAGTTACCGTAAAAAATACGGACGAAACACTTCATGTCGTCATGGACAAAGCACCTACAGATGAATCAGCCGCAACTTATAAACTTGACGGTTACAGTGATATTCCGATTAATACCGCTCTTGTCAGCACTCTTGCCAATAACGCCGTAAACATGGTTACTAATTCTGTTATTGATGAGAACTGTGAAAATCTTTCAAAGTTCGGTCTGGACAATCCGCAGGCGGAAGTTGAGGTTAAATTTCAGACGGGAACTATAAGAAAGCTCATGGTGGGCGACAAAGCTCCTGCCAACTCTGAAACATATGTGATGATTGACGGTGAAAATACCGTTTATACCGTTTCTACTTCATATATCGCAAACTACAGCAAGATTCTTACGGATTTTGTGGATATGGTTATTCTGGAAGAACCGTCGGAAGATGATTACCCAAAAATAAACAGTCTGAAAATCGAGCGTGAAGATATTGACTATAATATTCTTCTTGAATACGACAAGAGCAGTGACGACGGCAAATATTCGGGCGGTACTTCCGCAACTCATGTCATGGTTGAACCCACCGACGCTTATCTTACCGTTGAGCGTTCGGAAGATATTACAAACGGTATGTTTGGCTTACGTGCAGAGGGGATATATTCCATTCACTGCAAAGATTCCGATATTGCGGAGGCAGGTCTTAAAGAACCTTTCTGTACCGTAACTATGGACTGCGATGATGGCAATAAATATGTACTTCTTATGAGTGAGCCTTTCACAGACGACAATAATAAAAAATGTTGTTATGTCATGTTTGAGGACAGCAATATAATTTATATTGTCGATACCGAAAACGCCAAATGGAGTACTGTTCTTCCGATTGACATAACGTCAAGAATAATGGTAGGTTCTTATGTGTGGAACATAACAGACCTTACTGTAAATTGCAGTGACGGAACTTCCGAGAAGTTTGTAATTGAAGCAAAGGACAAAAATGCAGACAATACAAAAGCAGAAGATTTTAATGTCACAAGAAATGACACTGCTTTTAACAGCGAACGTTACAGACAGTTTTATGGTTTCCTTATAAACGCAGCGGCAGAAGAATTTGCATTAGGTGAGAAAATTCCCGACAGTGAGCCTGTTGTGACCGTTGAATACAGTGATTCCTACACCAAAAAGAAAACAAAGCTTGAATTTTATGAATATTCAAATCTTACCGCACTTATCGCCGTAAACGGTGAAAGCAAGTATTTCTGTGCAAAGTCATATGTTGACACTCTTATTGAAAATATTAAACGGATTGAAACAGGGGAGGATTATATCACAACCTGGAAATAACAAACAACAATAAAGGAGGATATTAAATGAACGAAAAATTTTACACCTATAAGGGCTATCCGCTTGTGAGAAGCAAAAACACTATTTATTACGGTTATATGTCCGACCAATATGTAATTATGATTCAGATTCTTGCAACTAAAAAAATCGGTGATTCCGATGTTGCAAGTAAGGTAAGAGTAGTTCAGATGTCCACTGACCTGACATTAGACCCCTTGAAAGCCTGTATAAAAAATACGGAGCGTGAGTGCGGACTTTATGAAGCACTTGACATTGCAAGGGTATGGCTTGAAAAGTCTCTGAAAAAATAAAAAATAACTGCTGTACAGTCATTGATTGTACAGCAGTTTTTTTATCAGCCGAGAATAACAGTTATTTCGTTAATATCTGAAAGTCTGTCAGCAGGAATATAATTGTTTTCAAGCTTTTCACCGTTTAAAATAACTTCCTTTACACCTGATTCAACGTGTGCGGAGTTGTCAACGGTAATGTTTAATTTTTTGCCTCTGAAATTCTTTTCAATTTTAAAGCCGTCCCATTCTGACGGTATTGACGGGGAAATTGCAAGTCCTTTCATATCGGGACGCATACCGCATATACCCTCAACACAGCCGACCATTACAGTTGATGCCGTACCTGTCAGCCAGTGAACATGAGAACGTCCCTCATAAGATGATGCTCTTGACTCTGTAAACTGTCCATGAACATAAGGCTCCATGACACGAATTTCTGCTTTGTTGTTCATTGCGGCAGGCGAACTTTCCATGAAGTACTCAAACGCACGGTTTCCATGTCCCAGAAGTGCTTCTGCGAGAATAAGCCAGCCCTGCGACTGTGAGAAGATACCGCCGTTTTCCTTAGTATCGTCGTTGAAGATGTGCATTAACGCACCGTCGAAATAGTGTTTTTTGTACGGAGGGTCAAGGAGTTTTGCACCATAAGGAGTATTGAGAAGTTCGTGAACACTGTTCATAGCCTTTTCAGACTGTTCAGCAGTTGCGAATTTTGAAATTACACTCCATGACTGCGGATTCAGCCACATATTAGCTTCAGGGTCTTTCTTTGCTCCGACAAGTATGCCGTCCTCACGGATTCCACGGATAAATCTGTCATCGTCCCAGCACTTTTCGAGGGTATTGGCAAGTTTTTTCTGAACGTCGTCAATATAAGTGATATAGTCGGTATCATTCTTGGACTTTGCCATGTCTTTAATAACGCTCATTGCATAGTAAAGCTGGAACGCCACAAAAGTAGATTCACCTTTTGCACCGAGACGGAGACAGTCATTCCAGTCAGCATGGAGACCTGCGGGCATATCGTGGTCACCAAGATGATTCATTGAAAATTCAATAGCTTTCTTTAAGTGGTTGTAAACTGTATCTTCACCGCCGTTTGCATATACAATTACTTCGTCAAGGAATTTTTCATTGCCCGATTCACCGAGATACTTGACAATAGTTGGGAAAAGCCACAGTGCGTCGTCCGCACGGTATGACGGGTGACCTGTTTCCTTTACATATTCGGGGTCATCGGGGGTATTTTCGTGACCTGCATTGTGCGTGAACTTTACAAGCGGAAGTCCTCCGCCGTTGTCTACCTGTGCTGACAGCATGAAGCGGATTTTTTCACACGCTAATTCGGGGTCGAGGTGAATAATGCCCTGAATGTCCTGAACAGTATCACGGTAACCGTAGCCGTTACGCAGACCGCAGTAAACGAAAGATGCAGCTCTTGACCATATGAATGTTATGAAACACTGGTAAGCGTTCCAGACGTTAATCATATTGTTGAACTCTTCCGACGGTGTTTCAACCTTGAAATTTGAAAGCTGACCATGCCAGTAGTTTTTAAGTTCGGCAATTTCAGCGTCAACTTTGCCCGACTGTCTGTATTCGTTCAGAATTTCGTCTGCCTGCTCGTTGTCACGCTGTCCGAGAATATAGACAAGTTCAATAGTTTCGCCCGATTTAAGTGTAATATCGGACTGCAACGCACCGCATGAATTTGAATTGTAGTTCATGACATTACTGCACTTTCCTGTCTCAACGGCAACAGGATTTGAATATGTTCTGTAACTGCCTATGAAGTCCGAAAGATTACCGCATGAAGCTGTAATGTCCGCACCGACCATGCCGAAAAATCTGTTTCTGCGGTCTTTCTCACTGTTTCCGCTGATAGTCTGTAAAATTTTATTATCTTTAAATTCCGTCTGGGAAATAAACAGTGAATACTGTAAATTTACCTGATCCTGTTCATAGTTGTCTTCGTTTGTGAACTCTACAAAACCGAAAGCGGAAAGATTCCTGTCATGGTCGCTGTTGTTTGTGATTTTTGCACGCCATACTTCGTATGTCTTGCCATATGGAACATAATAGGTTACTTCGGACTTTATTTCTGCATATTCTGCGGAAATAACCGTATACGCTGTGCCGTGTCTGCATTCGGATTTATACTTGTCCAGCGGTTTTCCCACAGGCTGCCATGATGCAGACCAGTAATCATTTGTTTCGTTGTCACGTATATAGATATAACGTCCGGGGAGTGCCATTTCCGAATTGAAACGGAAACGTGTTATTCTGCCGTTTGCTCCCGATTTCACAAAGCTGTAGCCTGCTGCGTTGTTTGAAATCATTGCACCGTATTCAGGGTCGCCGAGATAGTTTGCCCATGGTGCAGGGGTTGCGGGGTTGGTGATTACGTATTCTTTGTTTTGAAGGTCAAAGTGTCCGTACTGCATATTTTTTATTCTCCTTTTCTGCCGTTTACGGCATAATTTTTAATTATCAGAATGAAAGATAGTCCGTGCTTACATATCCTGTATATCCGCCCCATGAAACATAACACCAGTCGTCACCGTATTCAATTATAGTTACGGTACTTCCTTTGGGTATACCTGTTATGATTGTACCATTCATTGATGCTGATTTACGAAGATTAAGAACGTCCTGTTTTGTTGAAACAACGGCTGTTGTCGGTATATAGGACTGATAAACAGGCTCCTGACCAGCGGTTACATAATCAGCACTGACAAATCCGCTTTTTCCGTTATATGTTGTATAATACCAGTCAGAATCGCTTGTATTGTATACATATACAGATGTTCCTTTTGGTATTGATGTA
Organism: uncultured Ruminococcus sp.; assembly: GCA_947177755.1. Lineage (GTDB taxonomy): Bacteria > Bacillota > Clostridia > Oscillospirales > Ruminococcaceae > Ruminococcus. The sequence goes on from CAMWVV010000001.1 coordinate 43,757, forward strand.
ACAACTTTTGCACTTTTTGAAGCATCTGCACGGACATTCAGAGGGTCTTTCTGAGTTGTGATATATCCATAGAATCCCGATTCATAAATACGTGTGTAATTTTGTTCAATTACGGGTGGCTCGGTTTCGGCAGGAACTTCAACTATAACGGTAACTGTAACGACTTCGGTTACAGGCTCGATTATTTCTTCAACCAAAACGGGCATTGTTTCTACGTGTTCTTCTGTCTCCTCTTCTGTTTCTTCTTCAGTCTCTTCTTCTGACTCTTCGTCATCTGCATTTTCAGAAAGTGTTATATTTCCGTTTAAAACATCTTTGTCATTATTCTTGTTGTTTTTGTTTACCATTGCTTTCATGATTGTAGACATTGCAATGATTATCACGGCAAAGAAAATTATTACAGCTATAAGCATAATATACATTCCCACAGATGTTTTCTTTTCTGGTTTATCCACACGCTGTCTTATATATTGCTGCTGATTACCGTTTTGCTGATGGAAGTTATTCTGTGGCTGTCGTTGAATGTTTTGCTGCTGGTAGTTATTATATGGCTGCTGATAAGGGAATTGCTGATAATTGTTATTTGTATTATTATAGTCTGAAACAGGCGGATTATTTGTGTTCTGCTGAAATGACTGCGAATGGTTGTAATTTGTGTTCTGAAATTGTATCTGGCTGTTGCTTTCTGCGTACTGTGTGGGATATGAAGAGTTATTGTCGTATGTGTTGGTGTTGTTTTTGGACAGGTCTATAAATTTTTTCTGGTTGTTGTTATCCATAAAAATCTCCTCATATTATTTTTCCTTGAAATTAAATTATACCTTCGTCATCAATTACAGGAGTATCAACAGGTGTGTCAATAACGGGAGGTTCTGTTTCAGGAGGCTCGGTGACAGGCGGTTCTGTTTCGGGCGGTTCAGTGACAGGCGGTTCTGTTTTTTCTGTAGTGGTTTCTGTTTCCGTCTGTTCGGTTGTTGTTTCCGTCTCTGGCGGTTCACCGAGAGTGACATACTTTGCAGACACAAACCCCTCCTTGTTTTTATAGCGAACATAGTACCATTCTTTTGAAGCCTTGTTGGGATTATTGTCATCCATATAAATTTCACATACTTCTATAATCTCACCTTTTGGAATTTCGGTTAATACATCTGCGTTCATATCAGGCCCCTGACGGAGGGAAAGGGGGTCGCTCTTCGTTGTTACATATGCTTTTTCTTTTGTACCCGTACTGCCGAATTTGTTTGCATCGCTGAGATTAATCCAGCCGTCACCTGAAAGAAGTTTTCCCCATTTTCCGTCGTCATCGGTTTCAACAATTGTGTATATTTCTCTGTCCCTTATGTGCGTTGTGATTTTTGACTTGTATTTTGCTTCTTTGTATACAGGAAGATTATAGTTGTTTATTTGCAGTTTATATGATTCAAATTTATCGGGAGCTTTTCCAAGTGTAACATATCTTTTATCAATAAATCCGTCTGCATCTTTATAACGGACATAATACCAGCCCTCTATATCAATATAATATATGTAGATGTTTTCGCCTCTTGGAATATATCCCTGAGCTTTTGAATCTATAAGAGGAGCGTAACGAATCGTAAGGGGGTCTTTTTCGGTTGAAATGTACGCTTTTTCCCTGCCATAAGTATTGCCGAAATTATCCGCATCGTCAAGATTTATCCAGCCTGAGCCGTTCTTAAGCTTTCCCCAGTGTCCCTGACGTTCGGTAATTGTGTATGTTCCTCTGTCATTTATGTAATCATTAGTTGGATTGTCGGGATTTGCGTCCTTGTATATAGGAAGATGATAATTATTTATCTTCACATAATAAACGGGTGTTGAAGATACTTTAATATCTTTCATGAAGTCAGAAAGGTTACATTCTGAAACTTCGCTCCAGCCACTATATATTTTTCCGTCGTCTTTGTTTTTATAGGCTCTTACTCTTACCTGTATGTTTATGGGTACTGATGCGCCTGTTTCAAAATAATTATCTGAAGTATATATGGTACGGCGGTATGGTTCGGAATCATTTTCCGTTTCGGAATCTTCTATTTCATAACCGTCAGCGTTTTCAACAGCGTTCCATGTCACATAAACCGTAACGCCGTTGTCATGTTTGTCGGGTGTTTTCTGAAATCTGCTTATATCAGGTACGGAAAGTTCACTTATATCTTCTTCGGTTTCTTCGTCGTCCTCTTCATCTTCACTGTCTGTTTTTTTATCTGTATTTTCTTCTGTATCGGAAATAAGTATATTGTCATTATTATTTTTTATTTCGTCTTTTTTATCTCCGCCGTCCATCATGGCACGCATTACTGCGGACATTGAAATTATTATAACGGCAAATAAAATTACTACTGCTATAAGAATTATATAAAGTCCCGAAGGTGTTTTCTTTTTTATGGGCTGATAGCCGTCTGTGTAATTAACGGGATTTTGCTGAAAATTAACTGGCTGTTGATAATTGCCGGCATAGCTTGTCTGTGTCTGGTTGTACTGTTGAAAATTGTTTCCATTGTTATTCGGATTCTGTCCGTACTGCTGATAATTACTTCCGTTGTTGCTGGGATTCTGCCCGTACTGCTGATAATTGTTTCCGTTGTTGCTGGGATTTTGCCCGTATGGATAATTGCTATTGTTATTGTAATTCTGTCCGTACGGATAATTGTTATTGTTGTTATAATTCTGTCCGTACTGCTGAAAATTATTATTGTTATCCAAATAAACCCGCCCCTTTTATAATTATTTTTTTATACATAAGGATACGGCAAATTTTCCGTCTTTCAGTATGTATTGTCTGAATCTATACCCCTCAACCGATGTTTTTATTTTATTTCCCTCAAAGGAAAATTCAACTGTATTAAGAGGATATGATATACCGATTCCGATAGCTTTCACATATGCTTCCTTAAGCGTCCATAAACGGAAGAAAAGAAGGTCACGCTCATTTTCGGGTGCATTTTCTATTAATTTTTTTTCATTTTCCGAAAATGCCCTTTTTACTACATTCGGACGGTAAGGGCGGACACCCTCACAGTCAACACCACATTCTCTGTCCGTCATCAAGCATACTGCTATGCCGTCGGCATGGGACATATTGTACCTGATTTCGGGGTGTTCCGCAAGAGACGGCTTACCGTGTTCGCCTCTTATTACGGGCGTTTCGTCGGTGACATAGTTGATTTTTTTTGTTCTCAGACATTCACGCAAAAGATTATGTGCGTGTTTACGCTGTTCCTTTTTCGGAACTTCCTTTATTTCTATCAGTAACATATTAAACCTCCCTGTAAAAAATGTCCTTGCAGGTCTTATTATATCATATACAATAGTAAAAAGCAAGAAAAAAGTGACATTTGTCATCTTGTAAATATATAAGCTTTATGTTATAATTTGAAAAAACAAAAGGAGGATTTTTATATGAGTATTATTTTTTCATTTGTGTTGTTTTTCGGAATACCTGTGGGAATAATTATATTTTTTATAATGTCACTGCTTGAATTTAAAGGTACTCCAAAAGACCATTTATACTATAAGAAAAGAAAGACAAAGTTTATAGTATCCGCTGTGCTTATGGGAATAATTGTGGCATCAGTTGTGGGGTTATTTATAATGTCTCAGATGATAATCAGATATATGTAAAGGAGTACAAAAATGAGTGACAAACTTTTTAGGAGTATATTAATAATAATTTTAATTATCGGTGCGGTAAGTACGGCTGTACTTGTTGCGTACACTTATTATCTGCACGAACACTGTTCTATAATTTCCTACATAGCAAACGGAGGCTGATTATATGAAACTTTTTCAACAGCTTTCAACACTTTTTTTGTTGATAATGTGCTTTGTCGGCTTTGATATATCGGTGTATAATCTGTTTACAAAGCGTTACATAAACAATACAAGCGAACAGATGCAGGCGAAGTCAATAGAACTCGACAAATATCTTCCGTTTGAGGAAAATTCAGAAGTTATAAAGATTGATACTGATTTCAGACTTTCGGGTGATTTGCCTGTTGTTGACGGTGCGGCTGCACTTTATCCTGTGTTTTCGGGATTTGTGAACGCAGTATACCCGAAAGACAGCGTTATTTTTGACGGTGAAAATTTCACGCCTGAAAGTTCACTGCAATATACAAACACACTCAGAGCCTATAAGTCGGTTGTGGACGGCGGAGCGGATATTATTTTCTGTGCAGAACCGTCTGCCGAACAGCTTGAATATGCAGATGAGCAGGGTGTGGAACTTGAGTTCGTACCGATAGGAAAAGAGGCTTTTGTATTTATTGTGAACAATGAAAATCCTGTGGATAATCTTACTGTTGAACAGATAAGGGGCATTTACTCGGGAAAATATAAAAACTGGTCACAGGTTGGCGGTGACAATACCATAATTGACCCCGTTCAGAGAATTGAGGGTAGCGGAAGCCAGTCTGTTATGGTGTCTTTCATGGACGGCATACCCATGAAAAAGAATTTATTCGGATTTATGGGACGTGCTGTCGGTTTTTCGTTCAGATACTATGTGTCGGAAATTGTTGATAACGGCGGTGTGAAGATGCTTTCTGTGAATGGTGTCTATCTCGACAAGGAAAATATTTTGTCTGGAAATTACCCGATAACAGTTGACTTCTATGCGGTTTACAGAAAAGACAACCCCAACATAAATATAAAATTATTAACTGACTGGATTCTTTCAGACGACGGACAGCAGATAGTTGAACAGTCGGGGTATATTCCATATTATTGATATGAGGTATTTATATGGCTAAAACAGAAATTATTTTCTTTTTTGCAGTTATGATTAATATAATCGGATTTTATTTTATGACAAAAAATTTTTTCCGTAAGCGGACAGCCAGCGGAAAAATTTCATCATTCAGTACAGCAACAAAAGTTTTTTCAGTGATATTAAATCTTGCACTTGCTTTTGGAGCATTATTTGGTGTGGCGCTGGGATTGTTTTGTATATCGCCTTTTGGTTTGTTTGGAATTGTTCGTGATGAGTTCTGGGTTTCGGATTTTGCAACAGGTTTGTTGTTGTGTGAAGTTTCAGTATTTGTGCCGTACGGTCTGAACATACTGTTATATAAGTTCTGGTATAAAAAATTCGGTCTGTCGAAGTGGTGGACGTTTCCGGCATTGGTAATCGGAGCAGGAGCGTTTATATTTTGTGTATTCGACATACTTTCAGAAAGATTTATACGCTACTGGTCATATGGCGAATGGATATGGAGGTGATTAAATGAAGAAAGTCCCGTCGCATACTAATTTATTGTTTGTCCTTGCGTTAATGCCGATGATAGTGTTTGTTATTTTTTTTATTATAGGTATAATTTACGGAGATGTAGAGGAAGTTATGTATTCGATTTTTATGGTTGTTCCTGTGATTTTCTGTCTCAAACGGGGAATCAGTCTTAATATTCTTTATGTAATTGCGTTTTTTGTATTAGTATTTCAGATATTGTCTGTTGTAAACTTTATTCGTGTCTGTAAAAAAGTTCGTAAATATAAAGAAAGTCATGAAGATAATGAAAAGTAAAAAAAAGTTTATGATATGGTATTGTAAACAGCCGTAATCCGTGTTATAATATTTACATTATGACACGGAGGTTTTTTATATTATGGTAAAAGAAAATCATATAGGTAAAATAACTATTACTGAATCTTATCTGACGGAAATAGTACGCCATGCCGTATGCGACTGTTTCGGTGTTGCGGACGTATGCAGTACAAATACATTCCGTTCGGCTGTTTCCTCTCTCACAAGGGGAAAGCTTTTCAGACGCAAAGGCGTTATAATCCACACGGACGACGACGGAATAACAATTGACCTTCATATAAAAGTCTCATACGGTACAAATATAAAAGCGGCTGTAAACAGTATAATACACAAGGTAAGCTTTACAGTTGAGGAAACTGCCGAAATACACGTTAATAACGTGAATGTATTTGTGGACGATATGAACGTTTAAAGGAGGTTTTTAAAGTGATAAACGGTGCTTTATTCAGAGATGCCATTATTTCAGCGGCTGTTACAATAGACAACAGAAAAAGGGAAGTTGACGAATTGAATGTATACCCTGTTCCCGACGGCGACACAGGCACAAATATGTCAATGACTATAGGAAATTCTGTCAGCGAACTCAGAAGACTTGAAAACAATGTGACAATTTCGGAAGTTTCGTCTGTGGCTGCATCGGCATTTCTAAGAGGAGCAAGGGGAAATTCGGGTGTTATACTTTCGCTTATTTTCAGGGGAATTTCAAAAGGACTTTCGGGTTGTACAGAGGCAGGATGTGCGGAATTTACAGAAGCTCTTGAATCAGGAGTTGAGTCGGCATACAAGGCGGTTATGAAGCCTGTGGAGGGGACTATACTTACAGTTGCAAAGGCTTGTGCAGTAAAAGCAAGGGAAATTTCGCTGTCCACGAATGAAGATGTTATTTTCTGGACGGAAATATGCAAAGAGGCTGAAACTATTCTTGAAAAAACAACGGAAATGCTTCCTCAGCTGAAAAAAGCAGGAGTAGTTGATGCAGGCGGTAAAGGTCTTGTAATCATATTCAGGGCAATGACGGAAATTTTTGCAGGCGGTAAAATTGCAGAACCTGTTTCTGTACAGGAAAATGCAGGTGATTCTTTCAGAACTGCCGTTAGTGAATATGACGACGAAATAAATTATACATACTGTACGGAGTTCATGATTGAAAAAAAGGAAAACTGTCCTGACCCGTTTATGCTCCGTGCGTATCTTGAAACAATCGGCGACTGTGTTGTTGTGGTTGACGACGAAAAGATAATAAAAGTTCATGTACACACCGACAACCCAGGAAACGCTATTCAGAAAGGTCTTGAATTTGGTCATTTTACAAATAATCCACGTCCGAAAATTGAGAATATGCGTATTCAGCATGAAAACAAGGTGAAAGAAGTCCGCAACGCTGAGCAGGGTCTTAAACCTGCTCAACCTGAAAAACAGTTCGGCTTTGTTGCGGTTGCGGCAGGTCATGGAATTGAAGCAATGTTCAGGGACTTGGGTGCTGATATTGTCGTAAGGGGCGGACAGACAATGAATCCCTCAACAGACGACATTCTCAGTGCTGTTCTTGCAACTCCTGCTGAGGTTATTTTTGTACTTCCGAATAACAAAAATATAATCATGGCGGCTGAACAGGCTGTTAAACTTACAGACAGAAGTGTGTGTGTACTTCAGACAAGAACCATTCCGCAGGGTATTTCCGCAATGCTTGCATTTGACGAATCAGAGGGACTTGCCGAAAACCGTCTTAACATGACAAAGGCGTTTGAAAGAGTTTCAACGGGTCTTGTGACGTTCGCCGCAAGGGATTCCGAATTTGAGGGTCATCAGATTAAAGAGGGTGAAATTCTTGCTCTCGATAACGGAAAACTTGCTTTCACGGAAAAGGACGTAAACAAAGCTGTGCTGAAACTTTCAAAGAAGCTTGCAAAGGGCGACGTAAGTTATATTACGCTTATTTATGGTGCGGACGTTACAGAGGAGAACGCTGAACAGACCAGAAACCTCATACAGTCCAAACTCAGTGATAAAATAGAGGTTATGCTTGTAAACGGCGGACAGCCTGTATATTATTATATTATTTCTGCTGAATAATTTTTCTGATTTACTCTTTTTGGGGAATATATTTGTAGCTTGGGGAATATGCAGGGAATTGGTTTTTAAATATTTCCCCAAGCTTTTTCGGCTATATTCAGGGATAAATTATACTTTCAGGGAATTTAGGGAATGTTTTATTTATTTTCTATATAGAAAATATGTATGCTTGTTATAATAAATATTATATATATAATATAAAAAGAAAATTTTAAAATTCTTTCCCCAAGTTCCCTAAAACATTACATTTCGCCTATATTTCGGCAAAAAAATTAGGGGAAACTTTGGGGAAGTCAGGGAAAAACACAACAGTTTAGGGAATATTCTGTAAGAATTAAAAAAGGAATCAATATGGATAATAAAGAAAATTTCACTCTCCAAGAACAGAAAGCTATAAATAAATATTCATGGCTTAATACTTTATTTATTTTAATAAACGGAATAATGCTGGTATATGTAAATAATGCAGTCAAGCAGGGTACTTATCATTTATATCTTGTTACGGCATTGTTAATTGCCTCAACTGTAATTACTGTAATGATATTGGTTACATATTTTCAGAAAAACAGACATATTACAAAATATAAGTCAAGATATTTAGCGTCTACTGTACTTATGATTTTTCTGTTTATACTTCATGTTTTTATATGCAAAGACTACATAATGGATATATTCGCTGGTGAAAGAACGATTATTACAAGTGAATACAGTGTATTATGGGATTATTTCCATACTGAAATTGACGGCGAAGAAATACGGCTTAATCTTACGGACGAAACTATAAAAAAACTCCGTAACAACGAGTATATCGACAGTGACGAAATATATAATTTCAGTACTGGTACATATTACTACAAGAAAAAAGTCCATGTTACTTATTATCCCAACAGCAAAATATTAAAAGATGCATTTATAGAAGATTAGTATAAAAAGACCTTTTGTGCGAATACTATCACAAAAGGAGATGATTAAACTATGGTTGAACAGGACACAATAAAACTGCTCCGTGAATGCGATGCAGGTGTAAAAATGGGTGTATCGGCGATTGACGAGGTAATGGACTACGTAAAAAATGAAGATTTGCGTAAAACATTACAGTACAGCATGAACGAGAACGAAAAGTTAAAATATGACTTACAAACCGCTCTTGACGATTATCACGACGACGGAAAAGAACCAAGTGTTATGGCAAAAAGTATGTCATGGGTAAAGACAAATATGAAGCTTAAAATGCATGAATCCGACAGTATGATTGCCGAACTGATAACGGACGGCTGTAATATGGGAATAAAGTCTCTTAATAAATATCTTAATCAGTATCAGGCGGCGGACGAACGGTCAAAGAGTATCGCACGCAGACTTGTCAGCACAGAAGAAAAACTTTCATTTGATATGAGACAGTTTTTATAAAAAACAAAAGCGGACACACAAATGTCCGCTTTATTTTTTCACAATGTATACTTAATCATTTTCAATAACGGAAATTCCTTTATCTTCCAGTAATTTTCTGTCCTCTTCTGAAATAGTTCCTTTATCAATTTCCAATACCTTTAAAGAATCCATTTCAAGAATACCGGCTATATCTTCTATTTTATCTTCAAATATTCTTAGTTCTTCAACATAATCAAATGATGCAAATATTGAACTGTCTTTAGTAATATTATTGTCAGATATTGCTGAAACAATTATAGTTATACTTTTAAGTGACTTACATTCTGCCAATTTTTCAAAATTTTTGACGATACTCTCAATAAACCTTATTGAAGAAACCGTATCACTGTTAAAGCCCTTAAAATCAACATTAGTACGATAAAAATCCAACTCTTTCAGATTATCAAACTTGCTGATTTTTTCACAATCGGCACTGCTTATATCAGAACTCATTATCATTAAATCGTAAAGATTATGAAAGTTTCTGAATTTGGAAATTGTATTTTCACTTGCTCTTGTCAACCATATTTGCTCAACTTCAGTACATTTGTTTATTTCTCTTACATTGGTAATGTCTAAAGAAGAGTCTATTTTTTTAATATCATTTTTATAGATTTTTTTATCAATTACAGCAAAATGTGTATCAAAATAGACAGCTCCGAAAATCAGGCTGAATATAACTACAGCTATAACAGAGATGATTATAAATTTTTTTGATTTCATAGTTATTCTCCGATTAAACAAAAGCGGACTTTTTTAGAGTCCGCTTTTTTGTGTGATTAATAATTTTCACTTTTTACTTCAAAGTAGCTCTGTGGGTGTGCGCATACGGGACATACTTTCGGAGCTGATGTGCCTACTACGATATGACCGCAGTTTCTGCATTCCCATACTGTTACACCGCTCTTTTCAAATACCTGCTGATTTTCAACGTTTTCGAGAAGTTTACGGTATCTTTCTTCGTGAGCCTTTTCGATAGCACCAACCATGCGGAACTTTACAGCGAGAGCCTTGAAACCTTCTTCTTCGGCTTCCTTAGCCATTCTCTCATACATATCAGTCCATTCGTGGTTTTCGCCCTCAGCAGCAGCACAGAGATTTTCAGCAGTATCACCGATACCGCCGAGTTCCTTGAACCACATTTTAGCGTGTTCCTTTTCGTTGTTTGCGGTGTTAAGGAAGATTTCAGCTATCTGCTCATATCCTGCCTTCTTTGCAACGGAAGCAAAGTATGTATACTTGTTTCTTGCCTGAGATTCGCCAGCAAAAGCGTCTTTTAAGTTCTGCTCGGTTTTAGTACCTGCATATTTGTTTTCTGCCATAATAAAAAAACTCCTTTTCAATAATATTTAATTAAGCTTTCCAGAGACCGTGAAGATTGCAGTAAGCATATACTGCTTCAACGGTTTCGCCGTCAGCTGTAAAGCAAGCCTGTGGCTTTTCTTCGGGTTTAAGATTCTTTACATAGAAACCCTTGTCTGTCTGAACTGCAACCCATTCAATGTAGTGGTTTTCAGCCATAGGGTGTTCCACAGAACCGACTTTCACACATATTTTTCCGTCGTTCACTTCATAGACGGGGACGTGCTTTTCAACAGCAGCATCTGTTGTGTTGGCAGTAATTTCCGTAAGATTTTCCGCTGAACCGCTTAACAGTGCAAGTACAGACTTGTTGTCTTTGTAGAAATTCATAAAAAAACCTCCTTAAATAAATCTGAAATTATTTTATCACAAAATCTGATTTTTGTCAATAAAGAATGGTGATATAATACAAACTTTTTTATACAAGGGGGATAGAATTGTGTTTTTCGTCGAAAAAAACGATGTTGTCGATATATAAGTTGGACTGGTTTTCACTGCCCCACCGCATTATAAGAAAATTAGCATCATTCATTGTTTCAGACCAGCAGTAACCGCTGTCAGCAAGAAGAAATTTAAATATACCGTGAACTGCTCCAGACATACTTAAATTATATTCACCGCCCTCGAATCCCGTAAAATCATACCATTTTCCTTTGCCGTCGCTGTCTGTTATATCTACGACAGTTCCTCCGCCACATGATATTGTGCCGCAAGCCTTTACATTGTTCCCGTCCTGATTTATATAATCGTCTGAAACTGCGTCTGCATAAATGTCAAATTCAATGCTTCTTACTTTCGACAGATTTTCCGTACCGAGAAGCTGAGCAGCGTTAATACTTATTTTCTGGACTTTTTTGTCAAGAGATACTGTCATATCGTCAGTAAACTTAAGCATTTTATTGCCCAGCACTTCAGCTATTTCAAGCGTACCGCCTGCTGATTCGCTGTCATCAATTATAACGGAGGCAAAAGAAAAATCACCGTTTTCAAAAGTAACTGCATTTGGGTCTGAAGATTCCACAGGGATATTGAGGGAAAGCTGTCCGACATCTGACGTGCATGAAGTGTTGAATAAAAATAAGATTGTAAGTAATATTCTGTAATTAAATTTTTTCATATTGAATTTTCCCCGTTTATAAAAACTTCTCAATAATAAAATTCAGTATATCACGATTCTGAAACTTTGTCAAGTATATAATAATTAATTTTAACGGTTGAAATTATCCGGAAAAAATGTTATAATTCAGATATGAGAATATATTATATAAAACTTTATACAAGGAGAAACTACAATGAGTATTTTTGATGTATTTGACAGGATTTCACAAAATTCTGCCTCACAGACGGGTAAAATGGAGTATGTGATAGCAGGACTTGGCAATCCTGGTATGCAGTATGACAATACACGCCATAACGCAGGTTTCGGCGTTCTCGACCTGCTCGCCTCACAGCTTGGTACAGAAATAAACAGGCTTCGTTTCAAGGGAAAAACCACAGAAGTGAATATAGACGATGTACGCTGTCTGCTTCTCAAGCCGACGACTTACATGAATAACAGCGGTGAATCAATAGTACAGGCACTTGAATTTTATAAGATTGATGTTACAAAGCTTATTGTCGTATGCGACGATATTTCACTTGACTGCGGAAAAATCCGTATAAGAAGAAAAGGCAGTCATGGCGGTCATAACGGTCTGCGGAGCATCATAGACCTTACAGGCAGGGACGACTTTCAGCGTATAAAGACAGGTGTCGGCAAAAAGCCTCACCCCGATTATGACCTTGCAAAGTGGGTACTCGGAAAGTTCAACAAGGAAGATACGGAGAAAATGAAAATTTCCGCTGAAAATGCCTGTGAGAGCATAAAGCTTATGGTGCAGGGAAAAACGGACGAAGCAATGAACAAATATAATTAAGAACTGAAATTTTTGAAGACAGATAGAATTGGAGATAGCACAATGAAACTTTTTAAAAACTTTTTCAGGGAACTTTCAGGTTACAAGAGTATCTGTGAAGCGGTTGAAAGAAAAATTTCACCTGTTTCTGTAACAGGTCTTTCACATATACACAGGGCAAACCTTGTATATGCTCTCTCGGACGACAAAGTAAACATAGTAATAGCAGGTACAGAGGCGGAGGCAAGAAAACTGTGTGATGATATAAATATGATGTCGGGAAATGAAACAGCGGTGCTTTTTCCATCAAAGGAACTTGTTTTCACTCCTGTTGATACGGCAAATCATGAGTATGAATATATGAGGCTTTCCGCACTGACTAAGATTATCAGGGGAAAGAGCAGGATAATATGTGCAGGAATAGAAGCGGTAATGCAACCTGTTATTCCACCTGAAAAACTTGTTTCCGCAATTGTGGAAATCAGTCAGGGGCAGGAAATTAATATTTCGGAATTTTCGGCACTTCTTGCGGAAAACGGTTATCAGCGGTGTGAAAAGGTAGAAGGAGCGTCGCAGTTTTCCGTAAGAGGTTCTATAATTGATATTTTTCCCGTGCAGGCAGACCGCCCCGTGCGTATTGAACTCTGGGGAGATGAGATTGACAGCATTTCAGAATTTGAAACCGATACACAAAGACGTACAGAACCGCTTGAAAGAATTGAAATTCCGCCTGCAAGCGAGATACTTTACAATAATGAAGAACTTGCCGACAGAATAGAAAGTCTAATTAAAAGGGCAAGGGGAAAGCGTACCGCCCTTATCCGTGAAAATCTCGGTGCAGATGTTCACAGACTCCGTGCAGGTGAAATACTTGCACACGGTCAGAAATATTACCCCCTTGTTTATGACACTCCGTCAACTGTGTTCGACTATGTGGACGGTGTTGTCATGTTCAGCGACTATTCCGCCATTATGGACAGTGCAGGCGGTATAATTTCACGTCATAACGAGGACGTTAAAATTTTAATGGAAGACGGTCAGCTTTGCAGGGGTCTTGACGGTCATATTATTGAACTTCCACAGATACAGCATATTACAGAAAAATATGTCTGCCTTTATATCAGCAACTTTATGCAGAGCGGTGAACGGATAGATTTCCGTCGGCTTGTGAGTTTTGAAGCAATGCAGACTGCCGTGTGGGGCGGTGAAATGAAACAGCTGACGGAAGATTTGAATGAATTTATAAAAAGAAAATACAGAATAATTCTATGTGCAGGAAGTGAAAAGACACTGCCGATTATTCAGGAAGATTTGAATGAAAAGGGTATTTTATGCGACCTGTGCGGTGATGATATTATTCCGCAAAACAGCCGTGTATGTCTTATGTCGGGAAGTTTCAGCGGTGGTTTTGAATATCCCGAAAACAAAACCGTGCTTATAACGCAGGGGCGTTCAATGGACAGCAAACAGCATAATAAGCGTAAAAAGAAGAACAAAGCCGAAGAAATACGCAGTCTTGCCGATATAGCGGAGGGCGATTTGGTTGTACATTCAGGTCATGGCATAGGGCGTTTTATTGGTATACGCAAACTTGAATTTGACGGCGTGACAAAAGATTATATTACAATACAGTATGCAGGTACAGATAAATTATATATACCTGTTACACAGCTTGATATGGTTTCAAAATATATCGGACCTCGTGACGACAGCGGTGTGAAACTGAATAAACTTTCGTCTAATGAATGGCAGAAAACAAGAGGAAACGTAAAGCGTGCGGTTAAGGACATGGCACATGAACTTATTGAACTCTATGCAAAGCGTGAACAGAGCAGGGGTTTTGCGTTTTTTCCCGACGACGAAATACAGCGTGATTTTGAGGAACGTTTTCCGTATGTGGAAACAGATGACCAGTTACAGTCAATATCAGAAATAAAGGCTGATATGGAAAGTGAGAAACCTATGGAAAGACTGCTGTGCGGAGATGTCGGATTTGGAAAGACGGAAGTTGCATTCCGTGCAGCTATGAAGTGTGTTATCGCAGGAAAACAATGTGCGATTCTTGCACCGACTACTGTTTTAGCGTATCAGCACTATCAGACAGCTTTAAGGCGTTTTGAGCAGTTCCCCGTAAATATAGAACTGCTTTCAAGATACCGCACACAAAAACAGCAGACCGAGATTTTGAAAAAACTGAAACAGGGAAGAATTGACCTTATAATAGGTACACACAAGATTATACAGAAAAGTGTAATTTTCAAGGATTTGGGACTTGCAATAATAGATGAAGAACAGCGTTTCGGAGTTGCACACAAGGAAAAATTCAAGGAGAGTTTCAGCGGTGTTGATGTTCTTATGCTCTCAGCCACACCTATTCCACGTACTCTTAATATGGCAATGAGCGGTATACGTGATATGTCCGTACTGGAAGAACCTCCGCAGGACAGATACCCTGTGCAGACTTATGTTATAGAGTATAATATAAGTACAATAATTCAGGCTATAGTGCGTGAGTTGAGGCGTGGCGGACAGGTTTATTATATTCACAACAGGATAGAAACGATTCAGGCTTGTGCCTCACGTTTGCAGGAAAGACTGCCCGATGCACGTATTGCATATGCACACGGACAGATGAATGAGGAAGAAATGTCTGATATATGGGAAAAACTTGTTGAGCATGAAATTGATATACTTGTATGTACTACTATAATAGAAACGGGTGTTGACGTTCCAAATGTAAACACTCTTATTATCGACGATGCCGACCGTTTCGGTCTTTCACAGCTCTATCAGCTGAGAGGACGTGTGGGACGTTCAAACAGAAGAGGATATGCATATTTCACGTATCAGAAAGATAAGGTATTAACGGAAGTAGCGGCAAAACGTCTTAACGCAATGAGAGAGTTCACACAGTTCGGAAGCGGTTTCAGAATTGCCCTCCGTGACCTTGAAATAAGAGGAGCAGGAAGTATTCTCGGAGGCAGACAGCATGGACATATGGAAGCGGTCGGTTATGATATGTATCTTAAACTTCTTTCGGAGGCTGTAGCCGAGGAAAAAGGCGAAAAACCTGAAAGGATTCCCGAATGTCTCATAGACATTCAGATTGACGCTCATATTCCCGAAAAATATATATCAAGTCTTAATCAGCGTATAGACATATACAGAAAAATTATGCTTGTAAACAACAACGAGGACAAGGCTGACCTTATTGACGAACTTATTGACCGTTACGGTGAACCGCCTAAATCGGTTCTCGGTCTTATTGAAGTATCATTGCTCAGAAATAAGGCGGCACATCTCGGTATTACCGAAATATCACAAAGAAACGGTTCAATGTATTTCTATACGGAATATATGGAAACTCAGCAGATAGCAGCGTTGTCCAAACATTACAAGGGTAGTATAACTTTCAACGGTTCGGGAAAATCTTACATTTCTGTGAAGATTTCGCCGAAGTCAAAGCCATTTGACATGATGAGGGAAACAGTGGAAATAATTTATCAGAACCGTATGAATAAATAAAAGCTGAAATTTTTTATTGACATATTATAAGAAATATGATAAAATATATTTATATATAAAGTCGTATATAATAATTGACGGGAGGGAGTAATTATGACTTTAATTAAGAAAACTATGGCAGGTATTTTTACAGCCTGCATGGCAGTTTCATGTATACCATATGCAAACGCTCCTGCACAGGTGCAGGCAGTTTCAGAAAGCATTGCCGATACTATGAAGTGGGATACGCTCAAAATCGGCGGCGGCGGATTTGTTTCGGGCATTGTTACAGGACAGAAAGAAATGTATCTCCGTACAGACGTTGGCGGTGCGTATAAATTCGACTATGAACAAAACAGATGGGTTCAGCTTTTTGACTTCCTCAACGAAGACGAAAGAGGACTTTTAAGTATCAAGGGTATGGCAATAGACCCGACTGATGATAACACTGTTTACTTCCTTTGCGGTTGTGCTTACTTCTCGGGTGCAAGGACTGTTATTTACAAGACTACTGACGGCGGTGAAACTTTCACGGAATCTGATGTAACTGATATGATTCAGGTACACGGAAACGGTGACGGTCGTGAATGCTGTGAACCTATTGCAATAGACCCCGACAACACTGACACTATCTATGCAGGCGGTGACGTTACCGCAGGTGATTCCGCACTTATCAAGTCAACCGACGGCGGTAAGACATGGAAAGCCGTAAAGGGTTACGACGATTTAGGTTTATTCAACTACAGCATGAAATATCCTTTCTGGACTGACCATGTAGTACGTGGCAGTGAAGACAAAGGCGAACAAGGATATAATCAGCAGAACGGTATAGGCACTATTCACATAGAGGGCGGTAAGGTTTATGTCGGTACTTCCGTAACGGGTCAGACAAATATTCATGTTGCCGACGTTAAAGACGACAATTTCACCGAACTTTCAGCAGATTTACCGAACGAAAATTATCCTGTTTCCATAACAAGCGACAGAAACGGCAATCTTTTCTTCTCATATATTCAAGGTCTTGCATTCGCTGGTAAGGCTGGCGGTGCTTATAAGTACAACGTAGAAAGCGGAGATGTTACAAGGCTTTCCGTAACTAACAGTGCAGTGGGCATGATTACCGTTGACAAGAACGACCCTAATAAAATGGTTGCAAGAACCTGCGGTGATTGGCTTGACCAATGGTACGAAGAAGAATGGACTGACGGCAGTATAGCATGGGGCGACTATTTCTTCCGTTCAACTGACGGCGGTGAAACATGGCAGAATATTACTCCTGGTGCTGGTGAAACTATTTACGATGCAGAGGGTTCACATAAGGAATTTGTTTCTCTTCCTATTGATACTAATGGTTATGACTGGGTTTACGGTAAAGCCTGTCACTGGGGAAGCGGTATTCTCATAGACCCCAGAAATCCCGACAGAATCCTTATGACTTCCGGTAACGGCGTTTTTGCCTGCGATAACACATGGGACAAAAAAGGCGTGCAGTTCTACTTCCAGCCCGACGGTGTTGAAGAAGTCGTTGCACTTGACTTTGTAAGTGTTCCGGGCGGTTCTAATTATTCCGTAATAGGAGACTATGACGGTTTCATTCATGAAAGTGCTACTGAAATTCCACAGCAGTATAAGCCTAATATTGGGTCGACAGGTGCTATTTCATACTGTCCGCAGAATCCTGATGTTATGGTGAGAGTTTCCGAACACGGAAGCGATAACGGCAATGGTTTCTATTCAACTGATGCCGGAAAGACATGGACAAAAATGGATATTTCTTCTGGTGGTAAAGTTGCCATAACTCAGCTTGAAGACGGCACATACAGGGTTATCAAGGCAGACGGCAGTAATTCAAAGATACAATATTCAGACGATTTCGGTGCAACATGGAACGATGCAAAAGGGCTTGAGGGTTCAAAGACAACATATCCGCTTGTTGACCCCGAAAATCCTGCTATTGTCTATGGTTCGGGTATCAAGTATAATGATTACTGGGCATCTGATACAAGCAAGAAAGAGCCTACTCTCGACGATGCACAGTATGATTTCTATATCAGCACTGACTATGGTGCAACTTTTGAAAAGACTATTGTATGTAAGTATGATATGTGCGACCACACGGGCGACCTTGCATATATCACTGACGACACAGTTGCTATGGCTGTCGGCTGGGAAGGTATGTATATAATTACAGACGGCGGAAAAAATGTTGAAAAATCTGATGTATTCTATGCAAAGACAATCGGTTACGGAGCTCCCGAAAAGGACGGCGGTGTAAATACCCTGTTCATTTACGGTAAACCTGAAGAAGATGACGTTGAAGGTATTTACCGTTCGACTGACAGCGGTAAAACATGGGTGTGTATCAATACTGACCACCTCTATGGCGGTACGGGTAACGGTAACTTCCTTGTTGGTGACATGAATGAATTTGGTACAGTTTATATGTCAACTGTCGGCTGTGGTATCGTTTACGGTGAACTTTCCGACGGTCAGGGCAGTACGAAACCAACAAAGCCTACTACTCCTACAAAGCCAACAAATCCGTCGGGAAAAACTGTATGGGGTGATGCAGATGAGGACGGAGAAGTAAATATTAATGATGCAGTTCTTATAATGCAGTCAATTGCAAATCCAGACAAATACAAGCTTACGGCACAGGGTAAGCTTAATGCAGACGTTGTTGACAACGGCAGCGGTATTACTAATTCAGACGCTCTTGCTATTCAGTATATCGAATCAAAAACAATTACTAACGGTGATTTTCCGATGACAGCAAAAGACCTTGAAAATTTGAGTGCCGAATAATTTATATTATAAAGTGACATGAAAAATCCCCATGTAACAAGGGGGATTTTTTATTTTCTGAAATACAGAAAAAATATATTGTCGTCTTTGAGATATTCGCACTCTTCCTCAACATGTTTTTCCGAGAGAAATATATGACTTATATTCATACCAATCATTTTGGTAATTTCTGTGGTTTCGTCTTCGGCGAATGCTTCCATAAACTTTTCCCAGCTATAGCCGTCTTCCAGAAAACCGCCCCAGACTTTTTCGGTCGGGTCGGAATATCCCATTGCTTCATTTTCTTCCTCGTCCCAGTACGGCTCACCAATCAGAATGGATTCGATTTTTTTGCCTGTACAGGAATACACAGCCATTGTCACAAAATCGCTGTCCACTTCTTCAACACGTATGCAGTCCATATTCAGACGTTTTGCCATATTCGGACTGTCTGATACCAATGTAATCCATTTGTCCGTAAATGCAACTGCACGGAAAAATTCAGCATTTTCTTCGTCGGTTGCAACATAGCCCATTTCCTGCATTTTTTCACAGAATAATTTCGTAAACTTTTCACGGCTGAGATTTTCACGGTTATGCAGAACCGTTGTCACGCTGAAACATCCCATAATATTCACCTCTTTCAAGAATATAAAGAAAAGCCGTTATCCGTCAAAAAACAGATAACGGCTCTTTTGGTTATGTGAAATTAAATATTCACAGTTATTGTTTGTACAAATTACTTCTGGTCAGCAATAGCAGCCTGAGCAGCAGCAAGTCTTGCAATCGGCACACGGAAAGGTGAGCATGAAACGTAATCAAGACCAATCTTGTGGCAGAACTCAACAGAAGTCGGGTCGCCGCCGTGTTCGCCGCAGATACCGCAGTGAAGTTTTTCGTTAGCGGGTTTACCGAGCTTGAGAGCCATATCCATGAGCTTACCTACACCTGTCTGGTCAAGCTTAGCGAACGGGTCGTTTTCGAAAATCTTCTTGTCGTAGTAAGCATCGAGGAATTTACCAGCGTCGTCACGTGAGAAGCCGTAAGTCATCTGAGTAAGGTCGTTTGTACCGAAGCAGAAGAAGTCAGCATTTTTAGCGATTTCGTCAGCTGTAAGAGCAGCACGTGGGATTTCAATCATAGTACCAACTTCGTATTCAAGTTCAACGCCAGCTTCCTTGATAAGAGCGTCAGCAGCTTCAACAACTACTTTCTTAACAAACTTGAATTCCTTGATGTCACCAACAAGCGGAATCATGATTTCAGGCTTAACAGTCCAGTCAGGGTGATTAGCCTTAACGTTGATAGCAGCCTTGATGATAGCATTTGTCTGCATTTTAGCGATTTCGGGGTATGTTACAGCAAGACGGCAGCCTCTGTGACCCATCATCGGGTTAAATTCGTGGAGACCTGCAATAATGTTCTTGATAGCTTCAACGGACTTGCCCTGTGCATCAGCGAGAGCCTTGATGTCAGCTTCTTCTGTAGGAACAAATTCGTGGAGAGGCGGGTCAAGGAATCTGATAGTAACAGGGTTACCTTCGAGAGCCTCATAGAGAGCTTCAAAGTCAGCCTGCTGCATGGGTTCGATTTTAGCAAGGGCAGCTTCTCTTTCTTCAACTGTATCTGAGCAAATCATTTCACGGAATGCAGCGATTCTTTCAGGGTCAAAGAACATATGCTCTGTACGGCAGAGACCAATACCTTCTGCACCGAGTTCACGAGCCTTCTTAGCGTCAGCAGGTGTATCAGCGTTTGTTCTTACCTTGAGAACTCTGTATTTGTCAGCCCACTGCATGATTCTGTCAAATTCGCCTGCAATTGTAGCGTCAACAGTAGGAATGACACCATCATAGATATTACCTGTTGTACCGTCGATTGAGATGTAGTCGCCTTCAACGAAAGTCTTTCCGCCGAGTTCAAACTTCTTGTTAGCTTCGTCCATCTTGATTTCGCCGCAGCCTGATACACAGCAAGTACCCATGCCACGAGCAACAACAGCAGCGTGTGAAGTCATACCGCCACGAACTGTGAGGATACCCTGAGCCACTTTCATACCTGTAATATCTTCAGGTGATGTTTCAAGACGAACGAGTACAACCTTTTCGCCCTTTGCAGCCCAAACTTCTGCGTCGTCAGCTGTAAATACAACCTTACCGCAGGCAGCACCGGGTGAAGCACCAAGACCCTTGCCCATAGGAGTAGCAGCCTTGAGAGCAGCAGCGTCAAACTGTGGGTGGAGAAGAGTATCGAGGTTTCTCGGGTCAATCATTGCAACAGCTTCCTGCTCTGTCTTCATGCCTTCGTCAACGAGGTCGCAGGCGATTTTAAGTGCAGCCTGTGCAGTTCTCTTACCGTTACGGCACTGGAGCATATAAAGCTTGCCGTTTTCAACAGTAAATTCCATATCCTGCATATCGTGATAACGGTCTTCAAGAATCTGACAAACCTTTACAAATTCTTCATAAGCTTCAGGGAACTTTTCAGCCATCTGAGCAATAGGCATAGGAGTTCTTACACCTGCAACAACGTCTTCGCCCTGTGCGTTTGTAAGGAATTCACCCATAAGCTTCTTTTCGCCTGTAGCAGGGTCACGTGTGAATGCAACACCTGTACCGCAGTCGTCGCCCATGTTGCCGAATGCCATTGACTGAACGTTAACAGCAGTACCCCATGAGAAAGGAATATCGTTGTCACGTCTGTAAACGTTAGCTCTCGGGTTGTCCCATGAACGGAATACAGCCTTGATAGCACCTATGAGCTGTTCCTTCGGGTCATCGGGGAAGTCACTGCCGATTTTTGACTTATATTCAGCCTTGAACTGGTTAGCGAGTTCCTTGAGGTCATCTGCATTGAGTTCAACGTCCTGAGTAACGCCTCTGTCTTCTTTCATAGCGTCGATAAGCTGTTCAAAGTACTTCTTACCAACTTCCATAACAACGTCTGAGTACATCTGGATAAATCTTCTGTAGCAGTCCCAAGCCCATCTGGGGTTGTTGGATTTTTCTGCGATTGTCTCAACAACTGTTTCATTAAGACCGAGATTAAGGATAGTATCCATCATACCAGGCATTGAAGCTCTTGCACCTGAACGAACGGAAACGAGGAGCGGATTTTCCTTGTCGCCGAACTTCTTGCCTGTGATTTCTTCCATTTTTACGATATATTCGTTGATTTCGGTCATGATTTCATCACTGATACCGCCGTCCTCATAATACTGAGTACAAGCCTCTGTAGTGATTGTGAAGCCCTGCGGAACAGGAAGACCGATGTTTGTCATCTCAGCGAGGTTAGCACCCTTACCGCCGAGAAGTTCTCTCATGTTGGCATTACCCTCTGAGAAAAGGTAACAATACTTATTTGCCATTGGTATATACCTCCAGTTTTAAACATTACCGGACAGGGTTAAATATAAACACCTTTCCGACTTATAATTATTATAACACATTTCGGAAAGAATTACCATATATTCAATAGTAAAAATTCAGTTGTTATTTTGTAGCATAATATACAAAAATTTGTGAAAAGAAATAAATATAAGAGAAAATACTTGCA
>CAMWVV010000002.1 GCA_947177755.1 uncultured Ruminococcus sp.
CTTGAGGACGCTTTCGAGAACATGGGCGCACAGCTTGTAAAGGAAGTTGCCACAAAGACAAACGACGCTGCTGGTGACGGTACAACTACAGCTACTCTTCTCGCTCAGACTATCGTGCGTGAGGGTATGAAGAACATTGCAGCAGGTGCTAACCCTATGATTCTTAAAAAGGGTATCGCAAAGGCTGTTGACACTGCTGTAAAGTCAATCACAGACAACTCTAAGGAAGTTTCAGGCAGTGAAGACATCGCAAGAGTAGGCACTGTTTCTTCTGCTGACGAAAATGTAGGTAAACTCATTGCGGAGGCTATGGAAAAAGTAACCGCTGACGGCGTTATAACTCTCGAAGAAAGCAAGACAGCTGAAACTTACAGCGAAGTTGTAGAGGGTATGCAGTTCGACAGAGGTTATATCTCACCTTATATGGTAACCGATACCGACAAAATGGAAGCTGTTTATGATGACGCTTTTGTCCTCATAACAGACAAGAAAATTTCTTCAATTCAGGAAATTCTTCCACTCCTCGAACAGATTGTTAAAATGGGCAGAAAGCTTGTTATCATCGCTGAGGACGTTGAAGGTGAGGCTCTTACAACTATTATCCTCAATAATCTTCGTGGAACATTCAAGGTTGCTGCCGTAAAAGCTCCGGGATTCGGCGACAGACGTAAGGAAATGCTTAAAGACATCGCTATTCTTACAGGCGGTGAAGTTATCACTTCCGAACTCGGTCTTGAACTCGCTGACACACAGATTAATCAGCTTGGTCAGGCTAAACAGGTAGTAATTCAGAAAGAAAATACTATCATAGTTGACGGTGCAGGCGACAAGGACGCTATTAAGTCAAGAGTTAACCAGATTCGTTCCGCTATCGAAACAACTACTTCCGATTTCGACAGGGAAAAGCTTCAGGAAAGACTTGCAAAACTTGCAGGTGGTGTTGCAGTTATCAAGGTAGGTGCTGCCACTGAAATCGAAATGAAAGAAAAGAAACTGCGTATTGAGGATGCTCTTGCTGCTACAAAGGCTGCTGTTGAAGAAGGTATCGTTGCAGGTGGCGGTACAGCTTATATCAATGCTATTCCTGCTGTAGACAAGCTTCTTCCCTCTCTTGACGGAGACGAAAAGACAGGTGCTAAGATTATTCTCAAGGCTCTTGAAGCTCCTGTACGTCAGATTGCTGAAAATGCAGGTCTTGAGGGCAGTGTAATCGTTGACAAAATCAGACGTTCACGCAAAGTCGGCTATGGTTTCGACGCTTATAATGAAACTTACTGTGACATGATTCCTGCCGGTATCGTTGACCCGACTAAAGTTACACGTTCTGCTCTCCAGAACGCCGCTTCCGTTGCTTCTATGGTTCTCACAACAGAAAGCCTTGTTGCAGACATAAAGGAAGACGTTCCGCCAGCTCCTGCAATGCCCGCCGGTGGTATGTATTAATTAATTCATAAAAAATCAGCGAACGCTATAAAAGAGTTCGCTGATTTTTATAAAAATTTCAATGAAAGGTATGATTTAAAATGACAAATAATATTTCTACACTTCCAAGAATAACTGAATCATCTACTATTGTAATACCCAATAGTAATGAAAGCATATTACAAATTTGGCTTGATTCTTACAAATTAGCTGATATTTTTATCAATGATTTAGGATATATTCGCAAAAAAGAAAATGAATTTGCTTATACAAAATTACTAAAATCAATGTTATATAAAACTAATGGTAACTTTGTTATGCAGATTCTTGGTCATTGTGCAGAAGCCGTAACAGTTCGCAGATGTAATGAAAATCCTGAAATAAATAGAAGGTGGCTTGATATTGCAAATAAATGGGTAATGTATGATATTACAATACCCTATGAAACAATGGCAATTGGTACAGGACTAGATTATACAAAAAACAATTATAGATATTACTATAATCCTAATGATACACAGCGTGATATTATTTGGATAAACAAAGAAACTAAGATTCCTTTTGTTAGTGGATATCCATATGGTGACTATATTGGTTTGCAAATAAAAACAAGTCGAGATGGTAAGAATAATATTGAAAAAGCCTTAATTACAAAAAAATATTATGTACCTATTGTATATTTTGATATTTTTAATGACTATCAAAAAATAAAAAACGATATAAAAATAAATGGTTATGACGGAAATCTAGATAATGATTTTATAAGTGCTAAGGAAATAGATTTTGATGCTTATTATGAAGTACGTCATTATTATGAAATAATTAATGCATTATACTATCAAAAAATTCCTGTAGAGAAATTCATAAGTATTGCTATGCAAATGCATAATTTAGGAAGTGCAACTATAAAAGCAATTACTTCTATTATTCCAGAAACTTCAAATAGCATTATAACTTCTAAAATATAAATATTTTGTTGTGTGATTTTTATCACAAATTTAATATACACAATAAACAAACCGTTCCCCTTATGGAGAACGGTTTGTTTTTATATATAATCTGCCAATTAAACGAGCTTGATAATAGCCATTTCAGCAGCGTCGCCACGGCGAGGACCGATTTTTACAATCTGTGTGTAACCGCCGTTTCTGTCGGCATACTTCGGTGAAATCTCATCGAAAAGCTTCTTTGCGACAGATTCCTTTGTTACATATGCAAATACCTGACGCTTGGAGTGCAGGTCATTATTCTTACCGATAGTAATCATCTTTTCTGCCACAGCACGAACTTCCTTAGCTCTTGTAACGGTTGTTTCAATCTGACCGTTTTCAAGAAGGAAAGTTACCATGCCTCTGAGCATTGCTTTTCTATGGTCAGATGTTCTGCCCAGCTTTCTTGTACCCGGCATGTAATTCACTCCTTTTCATACAGTGCATAAACGCACATTTTATGGTTTATTCCTCTTCTGAAGAAAGGTCGAAGCCAAGTGACTGGAGCTTCTCCTTAACCTCGTCAAAGGATTTCTTTCCAAGGTTTCTAACCTTCATCATTTCTTCCTCAGACTTGTTAATCAAGTCGTCCACGGTATTAATTCCGGCACGTTTCAGACAATT
The DNA here is from genome assembly GCA_947177755.1 of uncultured Ruminococcus sp. Taxonomy (GTDB): domain Bacteria; phylum Bacillota; class Clostridia; order Oscillospirales; family Ruminococcaceae; genus Ruminococcus. The sequence continues at coordinate 3,036 of CAMWVV010000002.1, forward strand.
GAATGAACGCACCGATAAGTCAAGGTCCTCAATGGTCATCTCAAGGATTTTTTCCTTGCCCTTTTCGTCCTTTTCAACAAGAACTTCAGCAAGTCCAGCCTCTTCCGAGAGGTCAATGAACAGCTTCAGATGCTCGTTGAGGAGATTGGCTGCCTGTGACAAAGCTTCTTTAGCGGAGATAGTACCGTCTGTCCATACCTCCATAGTAAGCTTGTCATAGTCGGTAACCTGACCGAGTCGGGTATCCTCCACAGTATAGTTTACCTTGAGAACAGGAGTATAAATACTGTCAACAGCAATTACATCAACAGGAAGACTTATCTGTTTCTTGTTGCGTTCCGCAGAAACATAGCCTCTGCCCCTGTCGATAGTAATTTCCATATACAGTTTAGCGTCCTTGCCCAGTGTTGCTATGTGCATACCAGGGTCAAGGATATCAACTTCAGAATCGGTTTTTATATCGCCAGCTGTTATTTCGCATTCTCCCTCTGCCTCTATATATACCGTCTTAGGACCTTCTCCGTAGAGTTTAGCAGTCAGTCCCTTAATACTGAGTATTATTTCCGTAACGTCTTCTTTAACGCCAGGAATTGTTGACAATTCATGGTGAACCGTACCGCTCTTGCCCGAAAGCTTTACAGAAGTTACAGCCACACCAGGAAGTGAGGAGAGCAGCACACGTCTGAGGCTGTTTCCAAGTGTTATACCGTATCCACGCTCCAGCGGTGCTAAAACGAATTTGCCGTATTTGCCGTCACTTTTAAGCTCGACAATTTCGATATCAGGCTTATTGATTTTCTCCAGCATAAAAACCCTCCTATTTCGCAATAACTGTTAATTTCGAGTTCTGACGATTCAAGCAATGTGAAATTACTTGGAGTACAGCTCGACGATGAGGTGTGTAGCAACCTCGTAGTCAATATCCTCTGCTGAGGGAAGACGGTTTACAGTTGCGGAAAAATCGTCTTTCTTGGCATCAAGCCAGATTGGAACAAGTCTGTCCTTGGTTTCTTCAACTGTAGCCTTGAACTTTTCGGAAGTTCTGTCTTTTTCACGGAGAGCGATAACGTCTCCTACCTTTACTCTGTATGAAGGAATGTTTACCTTCTTGCCGTTTACTGTATAGTGGCTGTGAACAACGAGCTGTCTTGCCTCTCTTCTTGTGAGAGCGAGACCCATTCTGTAAACAACACTGTCAAGTCTGGATTCGAGACAAGTAATAAGGTTGTCACCTGTCTTGCCTTCCATCTTGGAAGCGATTTCAAAGTAGTGTGCAAACTGCTTTTCGAGTACGCCGTAAATAAACTTAAGCTTCTGCTTTTCCTTGAGCTGAAGTCCGTATTCAGAAATCTTCTTTCTGTTGTTGGCGTTCTTGAAACGGATAGACTCTTTCTTTGAAACGCCCATTACTGCCGGGCTTATGCCCAGATATCTGCACTTTTTAAGAATAGGTTCTTTCTGTACTGCCATTTTATAACACCTCCTGTAAAATTAGACACGTCTTCTCTTGGGAGGACGGCATCCGTTGTGAGGAATCGGAGTAACGTCCTTAATCATTCTTACCTCAAGACCGACTGTCTGAAGTGCTCTGATTGCAGCCTCACGACCTGCACCAGGTCCTTTAACGTATACTTCAACGTTCTTAAGACCGTGTTCCATAGCAGCTTTTGCAGCTGTTTCAGCAGCAGTCTGAGCTGCGAAAGGAGTGGACTTCTTAGAACCTCTGAAACCGAGTTCGCCAGCACTTGCCCATGAAATAGCATTGCCTGCTGTATCGGTGATTGTTACGATTGTGTTATTGAAAGTGGACTGAATATGAACTGCGCCGCTTTCGATATTCTTACGCTCTCTACGTCTTCTGATAGTAGAGACCTTTTTACCTTTCTGCTGTGCCAAAGCTCATAACCTCCTTACTTCTTCTTGTTAGCGATTGTCTTTACAGGACCTTTACGGGTTCTTGCGTTTGTCTTGGTTCTCTGACCTCTTACGGGAAGACCCTTTCTGTGACGAACGCCTCTGTAACAACCAATCTCAACAAGTCTCTTGATATTGAGTGCAACTTCACGTCTGAGGTCACCCTCAACAGTGTAATTTGCATCGATATAGTCACGAAGTTTTGCAACATCTGATTCAGCAAGGTCTTTAACTCTTACATCAGGGTTAACACCTGTGTTGCTGAGGATATCTGTTGCAGTCTGACGACCGATTCCGTAGATATAAGTTAAACCGATTTCGATTCTCTTATTCTTAGGAAGGTCAACACCAGCTATTCTTGCCATATGTTATTTGCACCTCCAAATAATGCGAAAGGGATTAACCCTGACGCTGCTTATGCTTAGGGTTTTCGCAGATTACCATAATTCTGCCTTTACGTTTAATAACCTTGCATTTTTCGCAAATAGGTTTTACTGAAGGTCTGACTTTCATTGAAAATACCTCCTTTAGCGGATAGCGGACTTTTTGAAGTCCTGTATAAAATTATTTTACACGCCAGGTAATGCGACCTTTTGAAAGGTCATACGGTGACATTTCAAGTTTCACCTTGTCACCCGGCACAATTCTGATATAATTCATTCTGAGCTTGCCGGAAACATGAGCAAGAACCTCATGACCGTTTTCAAGCTGAACCTTAAACATTGCGTTCGGCAGAGCGTCTGTAACTACACCCTCTACCTCGATTACATCTTCCTTGGACACTTCCATAACCTCCTTTACTCTTCAACTGCAAGCTGTCTGAGCAGTGTTCTGAGTTTTTTATCAGTTATATCGTTTAAATCAATCATACTGTCTGTGGGGCATATATGCTTTATGTTTTTCCTCTTGTGCGAGGCAAGTTTACGGCTTTTGCCGTCTGCAATAAAGCAGTATCCGCCCTGTACTTCAGTGACTGCGAACAGTTTTCCGCTGTCTCTTCCGGCGGCAGCCCTTACAACCGAGCCTTTGCTTAGCTTCACAATGGTTTCCCTCCGTCATGGTGCTGTCAGAATGACGGGACCGTCAGGAGTTATTGCGATAGCGTGCTCAAAATGAGCAGATAATGAACCGCTTGCCGTTTTTACTGTCCAGCCGTCCTTCATGACCTTTACATCATCACCTTTTGCATTAATCATAGGCTCGATACATATAGTCATACCAGCAACAAGTCTTGAACCGTGACCAGCACGTCCCCAGTTCGGAACTTCAGGCGATTCGTGAACCTCTTTTCCGATACCGTGACCGCAGTAATTTCTTACGATTCCGTAGCCTCGTGAAGCACAATAGACCTCAACAGCATGAGAAATATCTCCGATTCTTGCGCCAACCTGAGCCTGAGCGATTCCCTCATAAAGGGACTGCTCTGTAACCTCAAGCAATGCCTTTGCTTCATCAGAAATTTTGCCGACAGGGAAGGTCCAGCAGCTGTCACCGTTGAAGCCCTTGTAAGCTGCTCCGGTGTCAATACTTACTATATCGCCTTCTTCAAGTCTGCGATTTGCTTTCGGTATACCATGAATTACTTCATCATTTACCGAAATACAGGCGTTTGCAGGAAAACCATACAAACCCTTGAAACAGGATTTACAGCCATGTTTGGCAAAATAACTGCCAATAAGCTTATCAACGTCAAGCGTTGACATACCTGCCTTTAATCTTTCGCCCGCATACCATATTGCGCCGCAGGTAATTCTACCTGCTTCACGCATTATGGCTAACTCGGACTTTGATTTAATGGTTATACTCATTCAGCAACTCCTACAGCAGCAAGAGTCAGCTTTGAAGTATCGGCAACTTCTTCCTGTCCTATAACAGTCTGAAGTTTGCCCTGCTTCTCATAGTAGTCCTTGAGAGGAGCAGTTTTTTCGTGATATGTTGCGAGTCTGTCGAGAACAACTTCAGGCTGGTCGTCCTTACGAACGATAGTCTTGTCGCCGCACTTGTCGCATACGCCGTCAACCTTTGAAGGTTTGTATTCGATGTGATAAGATGCACCGCAGCCCTGACATACTCTTCTTCCCGAAACTCTCTGCTTGATTGTTTCGTCAGGAACATGAATTTCAATTACCTTGTCAATCTGAATGCCCATAGCGTCAAGCGCTTCTGCCTGCGGAACTGTTCTCGGGAAACCGTCAAGGATAAAACCGTTTTTGCAGTCGTCTTCAGCAATTCTTTCCTTAAGAATACCTATTACGATATCGTCGGAAACCAAAGCACCTGCGTCCATTGCAGCCTTAGCCTTAAGACCGTATTCTGTACCGTTCTTGGCAGCTTCACGAAGAATATTGCCTGTTGAAATCTGGGGGATATTCAGAGCGTCGGAAACAACCTCCGCCTGTGTACCCTTACCTGCACCGGGTGCGCCTAAAAAGATAAGATTCATAAGTTCAGACCCTCCTTACTTTAAGAAACCTTTATGATGACGCATCATCATGTGGGATTCAAGTGTACGTGTTGTTTCAAGTGCAACGCTTACAGCGATAAGAACGGTAGTTCCGCCCATTGAAAGCGATGCAAGCTGTGAATCAGCAATAGAGATAAATATAGGAATTACAGCGATAATTCCGAGGAAAAATGCACCAACGAGTGTAATCTTAGAAAGAACTCTCTGAATGTAATCAGCAGTGGGTTTACCCGACCTAATACCGGGAATACCACCGTTGCTCTGTCTGAGATTGTTAGCCATCTCAACCGGATTATACTGAATTGATACATAGAAATAATTGAATGCGATAATAAGCAGGAAGTAAATCACTGCATAAGACCAGCTGCGTGTGCTGAAGAAATGACAGAAATGGTAATAGAAACCATGGTCTTTTGTTACAGGCTTGAAAAGCTGAATTGTAGCAGGAAGTGACATAAACGACATTGCAAAGATGATAGGCATAACACCACTCATACATACCTTAATCGGAATATGCGACTTCTGTCCGCCGTACTGCTTTCTGCCGACAACACGCTTCGCATACTGAATCGGGATTCTTCTTTCAGCCTCGTTCATGAAAACAACAAAGCCGATTTCAAAAATCATAAATAATAAATATCCGATAGTTACGAATAAATATTTGCTGGGGTTCTGTTTTGTAAGTCTGATAAGCAGACCTGCATCGGTAGGAAATCTTGCAGCAATACCTGCAAAAAGTATTATGGAAATACCGTTTCCTATACCTTTGTCACTGACACGGTTGCCCATCCACACTACCAGTAAAGCACCGGCAATGAAACAAGCAATTATTACTGCGGCGGAGAAATACATCTGCCAGCCCTCAGTATATTTTACAGCGTTTACACCGTCCACACTCATACGTTTAAGTGTAATGTAATAAGCAAACGACATGAACACCGCAAGTGCCATTGAAACAAACTGTGTTATTTTTTCGATTTTCTTACGTCCTTCTTCTCCCTCGTCACGCATTCTTTCGAGAGGAGGCAGTGCATAAGTAAGCAGCTGCATGATGATTGACGCATTGATAAAAGGGGTAATTGACAGTGAGAATATGGTAGCCTTTGAAAGACCGCCGCCAGTCATGGTATTCAGATATTCAAGAAAGTTACCTGTTCCCTCTGTGTTGAGCTTGACCCATGAACCTACTACGTCAGGGTCAAGAAACGGAACAGTTATCGCACTTCCGAGTCTGAATATTATAATCATGAGTAATGTGTAAAGGAGCTTTTTACGGATTTCCGGAACTCCCCAAGCCTTTTTCAGGGTCTGAAACACAATTACATCACCTCTGCCTTCCCGCCAGCCTTTTCGATTTTTTCGATAGCGCTCTGTGAGAATTTAGCAGCCTTTACAGTTAATTTTGCAGTAAGTTCGCCGTTTCCGAGGATTTTAACTCCGTCGTTGACTTTCTTTACAAGACCTGATGCAACGAGAAGTTCTGTATCTACTACAGTATCGTCCTTGAACTTGTTAAGGTCTGATACATTTACAACAGCATACTTTGTTGCAAAAATATTGTTAAAGCCTCTCTTCGGAATACGTCTTGCGAGAGGCATCTGTCCGCCCTCGAAACCGATTCTTACACCGCCGCCTGAACGTGCGTTCTGACCTTTATGACCCTTGCCAGCAGTCTTTCCGTTTCCTGAACCGTGACCTCTGCCTACACGCTTTACAGCCTTGTTGGAATCGGGAGCGGGTGTTAATTCGTGAATTTTCATGCTTCTTGCACCTCCTTGTTTTTACGCTTCTGTAACCTCAATGAGGTGTGAAATCTTGTTGATTTTGCCCTTTGTCTGCTCATTGTCGGGCTGTGTGGTCACGTCACCGATTTTTCTGAGACCGAGTGACTGAGCAGTAGCAATCTGGTCTTTCTTTCTGCCGATGAGGCTCTTAACGAGCTTGATTTCCTTTGCCATAGTTACTGCCTCCTTAGCCTAAAATTTCCTTAACAGTCTTGCCTCTCTTTGCAGCAACTTCCTTAGCAGAAGTGCATGATGTAAGACCGTTAATTGTAGCTCTTACAACGTTGCAGGGGTTATTTGAACGAAGTGACTTTGTTCTGATATCCTTGATACCTGCAACCTCGATTACAGCACGGACAGGACCGCCTGCGATAACACCAGTACCAGGTGCTGCGGGCTTCATGAGAACTCTGCCTGCACCGAATGCACCGACGATTTCGTGAGGAATTGTAGTTCCCTTAAGCGGAATCTTGACAAGGTTCTTCTTTGCGTCCTCGATACCCTTACGGATAGCGTCCGGAACTTCACCGGACTTACCGAGACCGAAACCTACAGTACCGTTGCCGTCGCCGACTACAACGAGTGCGGAGAACTTCATGATACGTCCGCCCTTAACAGTCTTTGATACACGGTTGATAGCAACAACCTTTTCAACGAGTTCAGGAGCCTGTGTTTCAATATTTGCCATTGTTTTACCTCCCTCTTAGAACTTTAATCCGTTTTCACGTGCGCCGTCAGCGAGTTCCTTGACACGTCCGTGATAAAGATAGCCGCCTCTGTCGAAAACAACTTCTGTAATACCCTTGTCAGCAGCATTCTTTGCAATCATTTCGCCGACCTTGCGAGCGCCTTCAACGTTTCCGCCGTTGCCCTCAAAAGCCTTATCCATGCTTGATGCGGAAGCAAGAGTAACGCCGTTTACATCGTCGATAATCTGAGCATAAATATGCTTTGATGAACGGAACACATTGAGACGGGGACGCTCGGGAGTACCAGAGATTTTTGCACGTACTCTGCGGTGTCTCTTTAATCTTGCCTTATTGCTGTCAAATTTCTTAATCATAGCAATCTGCTCCTTTTAATTACTTCTTGCCCTTACCGGACTTACCTTCCTTGCGGATGATACGTTCTCCGGCATATCTTATACCCTTGCCCTTGTACGGCTCAGGCGGACGCTTTTCACGTATTTCAGCTGCAAACTGACCTACAGCCTGCTTGTCGATACCGCTTACTACTATTCTGTTGGGCTGAGGAACATCAAGCTTTATAGCGTCTGTTTCCTCAATAACAACGGGATGTGAGAAACCAAGGCTGAGAGTAACTTTAGTACCCTGCTTGGCTGCACGGTAGCCGACACCCTCGATTTCGAGAGTCTTTGAATATCCGTTTGTAACACCCTCAACCATGTTGGCAATGAGAGTTCTTGTAAGACCGTGAAGTGAACGATGCTTCTTGTCATCGCTGGGTCTTGTAACGTTTATCACACCTTCAGCAACCTCGATACCGAGTTCTGTGCTGAACTGTCTTGTAAGTTCGCCCTTGGGTCCCTTTACAGTGATAAGGTTGTTTTCGTTCTTAACCTCTACACCTGCGGGAACTGTAACGGGCATTCTGCCGATTCTTGACATTATGAGTTCCTCCTTACCAGATGTATGCGAGAACTTCGCCGCCGACATTAAGCTCTCTTGCCTTCTTGTCGGTAACAATTCCCTTTGAAGTTGAAACGATTGCTATGCCCAGACCCTTTCTTACCTTGGGCATATCTGCACAGCTTGAGTAGATACGCAGACCGGGCTTTGAAACTCTTCTGAGTCCTGTTATAACTGGTGACTTGTTGTCGCCGTATTTGAGCGTGATTCTGATAACACCCTGCTTACCGTCCTCAATAAGCTTGAAGTCCTTCACATAGCCCTCGTCAACGAGAATCTGTGTGATGTCCTTCTTTACTCTTGAAGCGGGAACGTCAACTGTGGCGTGCTTTGCAGTATTCGCATTGCGAATTCTTGTTAAAAGATCTGCTATTGTATCAGTGATTTGCATGCCGAATGACCTCCTTATTGTATTTTACCAGCTTGCCTTTTTAACACCAGGTATCTGACCGTCGTGAGCAAGTTCTCTGAAGCAGATACGGCAGATGCCGAACTTTCTGAGATATGCGTGCGGTCTGCCACAAATCTTGCATCTGTTATATGCTCTTGTGGAATACTTGGGAGTTCTCTGCTGCTTGTTAATCATTGCCTTCTTAGCCATTTCAAAACCTCCCTGATTACTTGATGAACGGAGCGCCCAGAAGTGACAGGAGCTCTTTAGCCTCTTCATCAGTATTAGCTGTTGTGATGAAGTTGATATCCATACCTCTTACCTTATCGATTTTATCATATTCGATTTCAGGGAAGATGAGCTGTTCCTTGATACCTGTTGAGTAGTTGCCCTTGCCGTCGAAGGAATTTCCGTTGATGCCTCTGAAGTCACGAACACGGGGGAAAGCAACATTGAAGAGCTTATCCACAAATTCATACATCTTTTCACCACGGAGTGTAACCTTAACGCCTATCGGCATTCCCTCACGAAGTTTGAAGTTAGCTACAGACTTCTTGGCTCTGCATACTACAGGCTTCTGACCTGTGATAGCAGCAAGGTCAGTCATGATAGCGTCGATAACCTTAGCGTTGTCCTTTGCCTCACCTGCACCGACATTGATAACAACCTTGTCGAGCTTCGGAATCTGCATAACGCTCTTGTAGCCGAACTTCTTCATGAGTGCAGGAGCAACGTCGCTAACGTATTTTTCTTTTAATCTTGCCATTGTCGTTTCTCCTTTATATTATTCAAAAGACTTACCGCACTTCTTGCAAGCACGGAACTTCTTGCCGTCCTCAATAACGTGACCTACTCTTGTAGGCTTGTTGCACTTGGGACAAACGAGCTGAACCTTTGAAGCATAAACGGGAGCTTCTGTTCTTACGATTCCGCCCTTTTCGCCCATTCTTGTAGGCTTTACGTGCTTGGTAATCATGTTGATACCCTCAACGATTACCTTGTCTTCCTTGGGGCTTACCTCAAGAACCTTGCCGGTCTTTCTGTCGCCCTTGCTGTCGTACTTATCCTCGTACTTACCGGTGAGAAGGATAACAGTGTCACCGGTTTTAACGTGTACTTTGCTCATAATCGAATGACACCTCCATTAAAGAACTTCCGGAGCAAGGCTGAGAATCTTTGTATATTCCTTTTCACGCAGTTCCTTGGCAACTGGTCCAAAGATACGTGTGCCTTTCGGGTTCTTGTCTTCCTTGATAATAACAGCAGCGTTCTCATCGAAACGGATATAAGTACCGTCTTCTCTTCTGAGACCCTTTGCTGAACGAACGATAACTGCCTTTACAACATCGCCCTTCTTTACAACGCCTCCGGGTGTTGCTTTCTTAACGGAAGCAACTACTACATCGCCGATATTTGCATATCTTCTGCGTGTACCTCCCAGAACTCTGATACACATAAGTTCCTTAGCACCTGTGTTATCAGCGACTTTAAGATAAGTCTGCATCTGTATCACAGCGAGTTCCTCCTTTCAAGCTTAAAAGCTTCTATAAAAATTACTTAGCCTTTTCAATGATAGTTGTAACACGCCATCTCTTGTCCTTGGAAAGCGGACGTGTTTCCATAACTTCAACACGGTCGCCTATTCTGCACTCATTGTTTTCATCGTGAGCCTTGAGCTTGACGGTACGCTTAATGATTTTCTTATAAAGCGGGTGTTTAACGTTATCAACGATAGCAACTACAACGGTTTTATCCATCTTATCGCTTACAACCTTACCTACTCTTGTTTTTCTAAGGTTTCTCTCAGCAGACATTAGCTAAATCCTCCCTTTCTTACTGCTCTGCATTAAGTTCTGCTGCACGCAGAACCGTCTTAACACGGGCAATATCCTTCTTTACAGCCTTTAAACGTGCTGTATTGTCAAGCTGGTTGATTGCAAGCTGAAAGCGGAGCGCAAAAAGCTCTTCCTTTAAGCTTGTAAGTTTTTCGTTCAGCTCATCAACAGACATTTCTCTGATTTCTGATGCCTTCATTACTGCTCCACCTCCTGCTCTGCTTTAGTAACGAACTTGCACTTAATGGGAAGCTTATGCATAGCGAGACGCATAGCTTCTCTTGCGGTTTCCTCCGGAACTCCCTTGATTTCAAAGAGAACTCTGCCTGGCTTGACTACTGCAACCCAGTATTCAGGTGAACCTTTACCTGAACCCATTCGGGTTTCAGCAGGCTTTTCTGTGATTGGCTTGTCAGGGAATATCTTAATCCATACCTGACCGCCTCTCTTTATATAACGTGTCATAGCGATACGGGCAGACTCAATCTGATTGGAAGTAATCCAAGCAGGTTCAAGTGCCTGAAGACCGAAATCACCATAAGTCACCTTGTTGCCTCTGTATGCCTTACCCTTTAAACGTCCTCTGTGGACTCTGCGGTATTTAACTCTTTTTGGAAGCAGCATTACTGGTTACCTCCTTCTCTTCTTGAATCACGGTTGAAATTTCTTCCGCCACGTCTGTTGCCGTCACGTCTGTCATCACGGCGACGACGGTCATTGTTTCTGGAATCGTTCTTTCTTTCAACCTTTTCTCTCTTTTCGGCAGCCTTAGCAGCATCGCCCTTGAGAACTTCGCCCTTGTAAATCCATACCTTTACACCGAGCTTACCATAGGTTGTATCAGCTTCAGCAAAACCGTAATCAATGTCAGCACGGATTGTCTGGAGCGGAATAGTACCCTCGTGGTAGCTTTCACTTCTTGCGATTTCAGCTCCGGCAAGTCTGCCCGATACCTTAACCTTGATACCCTTTGCACCAAGACGCATTGTTCTGCCGATTGACTGCTTCATAGCTCTTCTGAAAGATACTCTGTTTTCAAGGTCGAGAGCAATCTTTTCAGCAACGAGCTGAGCGTCCATGTCAGGCTGCTTTACTTCCACGATGTTGATAAACACCTGTTTATTCATCATCTTTTCAAGCTGAGCTCTGAGCTTTTCGATTTCTGCACCGCCTCTGCCGATAACAATACCTGGCTTAGCACAGTGAATGTGGATTCTTACCTTGTCGGCGAAACGCTCGATTTCGATTCTGGGAACACCAGCAGCATATAAATTCTTCTTAATGAAGTTACGAACGTTGTAGTCTTCAACGAGGTTACAGCCGAACTCTGCCTTATTGGCATACCAGCGAGAATCCCAATCTTTAATAACGCCGACACGAAGACCGTGCGGATTAACCTTCTGTCCCATTAATCAGACCTCCTTGGGATTATTCTTTTTCTTTAAGAACAACTGTGATGTGTGATGTTCTCTTTAAAATTCTGTATGCTCTGCCCTGTGCTCTCGGCATGATTCTCTTCATTACAGGGCCGGGTGTTACGAAACACTCGGATACAACGAGATTATCTCTGTCCATGCTGAAATTGTTTTCAGCATTTGCCTGAGCGGACTTTACAAGCTTTGCAACGATAGGACTTGCAGCTTTCGGAGTCAAATCCAAAGTAGCCAAAGCGATGTCAACAGGCTTGTTTCTGATAAGGTCCAGAACAATCTGTACTTTTCTGGGTGATATGCGAGCATTTCTTAAATAAGCTCTTGCCTCCATTTGACAACTCCTCCTTCCGCTTATTTCTTACCGTTGTTTGATGTTTTTGAACCGGCATGACCCTTGTAGGTTCTTGTAGGTGCAAACTCGCCGAGTTTGTGACCAACCATATCTTCTGTTACATATACCGGAACGTGCTTGCGTCCGTCATGAACAGCAAATGTGTGACCTACGAAGTCAGGGAAAATTGTTGAAGAACGGCTCCAAGTCTTGAGAACCTTCTTTTCTCCTGCCTCGTTCATAGCGACAACCCTCTTCAGAAGAACGTCCTGCACATAAGGGCCTTTTTTAATGCTTCTACTCATTAATCAGTTCCTCCTTTCAGATTACTTGCCGTTACGACGTTTTACGATGAACTTGTCAGTTCTGTTATGAGTTTTACGTGTCTTGTAACCAAGAGCGGGCTTGCCCCAAGGTGTTACAGGTCCCGGACGACCAACAGGTGATTTACCTTCACCACCGCCGTGCGGGTGGTCACACGGGTTCATTACAGAACCTCTTACAGTAGGTCTCCAGCCCATGTTACGAACTCTACCAGCCTTACCGTAATTTACGTTTTCGTGGTCGATGTTTGAAACCTGACCAACAGCTGCCTTACAGCCAATCGGAACTTTTCTCATCTCGCCCGAAGGAAGTCTGATAAGAGCATATGCACCTTCCTTACCCATAAGCTGTGCCTGATTTCCTGCACTTCTTACAAGCTGTGCGCCCTTTCCAGGATAAAGTTCAATAGCATGAATAAATGTACCAACAGGAATATCTTCAAGCTTGAGAGCGTTGCCGGGCTTGATGTCTGCTTCCGGACCTGATTCAATCTTGTCTCCAACTTTAAGACCGTTCGGAGCAAGAATATATCTCTTTTCGCCGTCCTCGTACTGAACGAGAGCGATAAAAGCACTTCTGTTGGGGTCATATTCGAGTGTAAGAACTGTAGCAACTACATTGTCCTTATCACGCTTGAAATCAATAACACGATATTTTCTTCTGTTACCGCCGCCTCTGTGGCGAACTGTAATTCTGCCGTAGCTGTTTCTTCCCGACTTCTTCTTCATAGGTTCGAGAAGGCTCTTCTCCGGCTCAACCTTTGACAGAACCGAATAGTCAGTAACAGTCATCTGACGTCTTGACGGTGTCGTAGGCTTGTAGCTTTTAATAGCCATTTATTTCACTCCTTAAAAAATGCGTTTTTTGCGGGAGCATTACTCCCATACCTGTTTAATTCAAATATTATTTAAATTAAACCATACCCTCGAAGAATTCAATAGCCTTTGAATCTTCTGTAAGAGTAACGATAGCCTTTTTCCAGTCAGCAGTCTTTCCGTAAAATCTGCCTACTCTCTTCATCTTGCCGTTGCAGTTAAGTGTGTTTACCTTAGCAACCTTGACACCGAAAAGAACTTCAACAGCTTTCTTGATTTCAGACTTGTTAGCGTCCTTGGCTACCTTAAAGGTGTACTTTCCTTCCTGAAGATTGTCCATACTTCTTTCAGTGATAACAGGCTTCAGAATAATATCCTGTGGTGCTTTCATTATGCGTACACCTCCTCGATTTTTCCAACGGCATTCTTTACAACGATGAACTTGTCATAGTTGAGAATGTCATATACATTAAGAGTGTTTACAGCGGCTGTCTTTACGCCGGGAATGTTTGCTGCACTCTTGACAACCTTTGCGTCAGCCTCTGCTGTAACGATAAGAGCTTTGCCCTCAACGCCGAGAGCCTTAAGCATTTCAACAACAGTCTTTGTCTTGTAGCTGTCAAGTGTAAGAGAATCAAGAACAATGAGATTATTGTCAAGAACCTTAGTAGAAAGTGCGGACTTCATAGCAAGTCTTTTTACTTTCTTGTTAAGTGAATAACTGTAATCTCTGGGCTTCGGTCCGAGTGCAACACCGCCGTGTGTCCACTGCGGAGCTCTTGTTGAACCCTGTCTTGCGTGACCTGTTCCCTTCTGTCTCCAGGGCTTTCTTCCGCCGCCGCTTACTTCTGTTCTTGTAAGAGTGGACTGTGTACCCTGTCTCTGATTTGCGAGGTAGTTAACAACCATAGCGTGCATAACAGCCTCATTTGGAGTAATTCCGAAAACATTGTCGTTAAGCTCTGTTTCGGAAACCTGCTTACCTGTCATATCAAATACTGAAATTGTTGACATATCTGTTTCCTCCTTCCTTAAGCCTTAACGCTGTCTACGATGTAAACAATACCGCCCTTCGGACCCGGAATTGCGCCCTTGATAGCGATAAGATTGTTTTCTGCGTCTATTTTAACTATTTCGAGATTCTGAACAGTAACCTGCTCTGCACCCATATGACCAGCCATGCCCTTGCCCTTGTAGATTCTTGACGGGGAAGAACAAGCACCCATAGAACCTGCCTGTCTGTGAACAGGACCTGTACCGTGAGTTTCCTTAAGTCTGTGCTGGTTGTGACGCTTGATAGCACCTGCGAAACCTTTACCCTTGCTGATGCCGACAACGTCAACTGCTTCGCCTGCTGCGAAAGTATCAGCCTTAACGATGTCACCTACATTGAGAGCATCGCAGTCATCAAGTCTGAATTCCTTGAGAGTTTTTTTGCAGGCAACATCTGCCTTGTCAAAATGACCCTTCATAGGCTTGTTGACTCTCTGAACCTTAACGTCACCGTAGCCGAGCTGAAGTGCTGCATAGCCGTCGTTTTCAACTGTCTTCTTCTGAACGACAACACACGGACCAGCTTCCACTACTGTTACAGGAACAACTTTTCCTGCTTCGTCGAAAATCTGTGTCATACCGATTTTCTTACCGATAATGCCTTTCTGCATTTTCATTTCCTCCTGATAGGTTATTGGTTGAATAAATCAACTTGACCGGCGGATTACCGCCATTCCGTTTCCCTAACGGTAAAATTTCAAGCGTAATGCAGTTAATTACTTAACTTCCATAACAACGTCTACGCCTGCGGGGATTTCAAGCTTGTCAAGAGCAGCTGTAGTCTTTTCTGTAGGACGGATAACATCTACAAGTCTCTTGTGAGTTCTCATTTCAAACTGCTCACGGCTGTCCTTATATTTATGAACTGCACGGAGAATAGTAACAACTTCCTTATCGGTAGGGAGCGGGATAGGTCCTGAAACTCTTGCACCGCTTCTCTTAGCTGCTTCTACGATTTTAGCTGCTGCAATATCAACAGTAGCGTGGTCATAGCCCTTAATCTTGAATCTGATTTTTTCGTTGACTGCCATTTATTTCGCCTCCTTGGATAAAATTACGGGGGCGGAGAAACAACTCTCCATCTGGGACTTCACACGTCGCCGTGTGTTTCGCACGTCATCTGACAAAAAAACCGAAAAACAAACAATGTTTTCCGGTAATCAGGACGCACAAGCACAAAAAGAGTATAATAAAGCACATACGCAAGATGTGCATATTACAACCACAAACTGTGTTCAATATCCCAATCGCCCGGTTTCAAATCGGACATACTCCACGGAAATTACCCGACATACCGTCGGCAACCTTCCGCTTCCTCGCATATCTTCTCGCAGTCAGTGTACATACTGTACACTCAACAGATACTATTCTATCATATTTTTTCAGATAATGCAACTATTTACAGAAAAAAATCAGGTAAATTTTCAATGAATAAAAAATAATATTTAATTATTATAAATAAAAAATACAGGTACATATGATGTACCTGTAAAAGAGAACAGTTAAGATGTTGTTTCTGTAACTTTACCTGATTTTATTTTCTTTATAAGACACTTTATACCATATTCACATAAGTTATAAACATTATGAATTACCAATGCACATAAAAGTGAAAGCAGGAAATTCTTTCCGATTATCTCAAAGGAATGAGTCCATCTTTCGTATACATCGGGATATTTTCCGTTAAAATCCAGATAGTATTTATTATCAAATACATATGAAATCATATAGAGAGCGAGGGTTGTTCCTGAAATCTGACGCAGAACGAATTTTACTATTTTGTTCTTTGTAGTTATATCGAACAGGAGCATAAAAATCAATACTGCAATAAGGAAAACAGGATAAGTGCCGTAATCGTTGAAATGCCATGAAAGGAAACGCTGATTTTCATCTACATTTTCAATCGACTGATTATAGGTGCTTTTTGTGATAAACCATGTAACACCTGCGAGAGCGGCAAAAATAATAAGCTTGTTCCTGATACAGCGTTTAGGCGGATATTCACGTATCAACGCACCTGCAAAATAGTATGCAAGAGGCCATGCACCGTTAAGATAATCGGGGAGAAGTCTTATCTGATTAGTTCTGTCAAAGCCGATATAAAGACTTCTCGCAAATATTGTAAGTGCAGCAACCGTAATCACAAGTATAAACCTCTGTTTTTTTGTCTCCAGACCGTTGAAAGCAAGATTAAGAAACGGTATGCAGAGAAAAATGGAAATATAGTAGTTTATATACCAGCCGTAATTTGCATTATTGAACTCTAAAAATCCTTTGAGGACTTTCCAAGGGTCACTGAAATCCGTGCCGAAATGCTCGTGATTGAATTTCATACATATAAGGCTTATAATTATATATATTACTATAATCTTTATAAGACCAAGATAATATTTTCCGCTGAATTTCTTGTTTTTCATAAGATAGCCTGTAGAAATCATGAAAAGCGGAACGCAGGTATAGGAAATCCACCTAAGTGCAATGGGAAGAAGGAATTTTGTATCCGTTATGGGTTCATAATACATACCGTCATAAAGGTATGTGTGGATACAGACAACCATGAACACTGCAAGAATCTTGACTATATCAATTCCTGCATAATAAGGTTTTACGGGTGCTTGAACTGCCTGAACGTCTTCAGGCGGATTTTCGTTCAGCTGTTCAGAATTTTCTTTTTTTGCATTAGAATTTTCAGCAGAACTCTTTTCATTGTTTTTTGGTTTGTTTTGCTTTTTTTTACTCAAAATTATTTACCTCCGATTTAATTTGATATGGTATACAGCTCTGACAAAAATATTATATACCAAAAAATCCTGTAAGTCAACATTTTTTCACATTCGGGACATATCCAAACAAAAATATGCAGGTTTATAAAATATCTTTCTTTTCTTCGGAAACCAGATGAGGCAGTATTTTGAACTTATGAAAACAAATCGGAAAAATCTATCTGATATACGTTGCTTGTCATTTGAATGAATATATCCCGAAATGCCCCTTTCATTTATTAGACGACCTTATAATAAATTTCTCTCAGATATTTTACAAAAAAATTCAAATACGTGATTTTGTACAAACTATATTTATTTTATTTGTGCATAATATCTTAATATATTCTAATCCCTTGACATTATCAATTATTCATGGTAAACTTTTTTAGTAAATAGCTTTGAATCAAATGTGAAAAAGCATACAATTTCATAGAAAAAGGAGAATCCTCATTATGTCAGATAAAAAAATCCCATACAAAATATATCTCGAAGAAAGCGAGATGCCGAAACAGTGGTATAATGTCCGTGCGGATATGAAGAAAAAGCCTGCTCCCCTCCTCAATCCCGCAACAAACAAGCCGATGACGGCTGAAGAACTTTCACACGTTTTCTGTGACGAACTCGTAAAGCAGGAACTCAACGAAACTGACCGTTATATTGATATTCCCGAAGAAATTCAGGAATTTTACAAAATGTACCGTCCGTCACCGCTTGTAAGGGCTTACTGTCTTGAAAAGAAACTTGACACACCAGCCAAGATTTACTATAAATTCGAGGGCAACAACACAAGCGGAAGCCACAAGCTCAATTCCGCCATTGCTCAGGCTTATTATGCAAAACAGCAGGGTCTTAAGGGTGTCACCACGGAAACAGGTGCAGGACAGTGGGGTACTGCTCTTTCTATGGCGTGTTCATATTTTGACCTTGACTGTAAAGTTTATATGGTTAAGTGTTCATATGAACAAAAACCTTTCCGCCGTGAAGTAATGAGGACATACGGTGCAGACGTTACACCATCACCGTCCTCAACTACAGAAGTAGGAAGAAAAATTCTTGCCGAATTTCCTGATACAAACGGAAGTCTTGGCTGTGCAATCTCCGAAGCCGTTGAAGCCGCAACTTCTCAGGACGGTTACAGATACGTTCTCGGAAGCGTTCTCTCTCAGGTACTTTTACACCAGTCTGTAATAGGCATGGAATCAAAAATTGCTATGGACAAATACGGCATAAAACCCGATATTATCATAGGCTGTGCCGGCGGCGGTTCTAATCTCGGCGGACTTATCTCACCATTCATGGGCGAAAAGCTCCGTGGCGAAAATGACTATAAATTCATAGCCGTTGAACCTGCTTCATGTCCGAGCCTTACAAGAGGCGTTTATGCATACGATTTCTGCGATACAGGAAAAGTTTGTCCGCTCCAGAAGATGTACACACTCGGAAGCGGATTCATGCCGTCCGCAAACCACGCAGGCGGTCTCAGATACCACGGCATGAGTGCAATTCTTTCCGAACTCTATGACGAGGGTCTTATGGAAGCGGTCTCAGCTGAGCAGACAGCAGTCTTTGAAGCCGCACAGAAATTTGCGAGAGTTGAGGGAATCCTTCCCGCTCCCGAAAGCAGTCACGCTATAAAGGCAGCTATTGACGAAGCTATGAAATGTAAGGAAACAGGCGAAGAAAAAACTATCTTATTCGGTCTTACAGGAACAGGTTACTTTGATATGTATGCTTATGGTGCTTACAACGACGGCAGAATGAGCGACTATATCCCGACTGACGAAGAACTTCAGAAATCCTTTGATACCCTCCCCAAAATCGACTGATATAAATAATAAAATGGACATCTTAAGAGAAATACGCATATAGAAGTAATGCCCGAAAGTAGTTTTTCAGCTGCTTTCGGGCTTAATTATTTGTTTATTCACATAAATCAGAATTTTACATTCTATAGAAATCCAATCTTACATTATCGCCCTAATTATCGTATTTCCTTAATAATTCATTCAGCTTAATTGTAGCAGAAGTCATAAGTGCTTGAGTTGACTCCTCAACACCATTTTCATAGGTAATTACGGACTGAAAATATATTGCATCGGCTACATTTTCCCAGTCGCTCGGATTGTATTCACTGATGTATTTTGCATAATCAAGCGACATTAGCTCATTATATTCATGCTCAGTAATTTCAAAAATTTCTGGTTCAGCTTCATCGTTAAAATGAACTCTAAAATCTAAATAAGAAAGTAGATATTTATCCTCTTCCTGATAAACCTTCCAGTCGTTAACTCTGCCGTCCTCTCCGCCATGTTCAAGAATACTGATTGCAGTAACTATGCCGTTTTTATTTTGTACAGTTTCCATCGATTCATTTTGATTAATATTATCTTTTGCATTATTACAACCAACAATAACCAAACAGGATAACATCACAATTGAAAATAAAATACCTTTTAATGTATTGACTTTCATTATAAATCACCTCTAAATTCCGATTTATTTTACTGATATTATACATCAAAAAAACTGTTATGTCAATAAAAATGCCATAGTATTTTGGACTTATCATCAAAAGTACTATGGCTAAAAATTTCTATATGAGTATTGACCTTATGATGTCCCTTTTTTATAATTATTTTTCACGTGTACGGTCAATTTTTTCTTCACTGCGTTTTATAAGATTCAGCAGTGACGACGAATACTGTGTATAATCTTTCTGAAGAGTTGCGGTAGTCAGATAAAGTGTGTCAAAATTATCTACACTGTCATTTCCGTCAAGGGATATACCGCTTGACGCAGCTTTCACATTTGCCTCACTCATCGCTATTATCGCATTGGCACTGTCATTTGCGATTACTTTCGGAATACGGAAAAGTTTCTGGTCATTATGCGGATTCGCATTATATACTATACGAAACAGTTTATAAACTGTAAGCATAAGATAGGTGGAAACTTCTTTTATAAGAGTGATGCTGTTGGCTTTCTGTGCAAGACTGAAAAGCAGACTGATGGAATTATTTATAATACGCCTGTTGAAGTTTATTATTTCGGGCGAAGGCATTTTCATTTTATTGTTGCCGTCGTCGTCGGGAATGTCCTCAATAGTAATATTTTTTCCGCCAGGTTCGGGGGTTCTTCCCAGAAGATAATCACAGGAAACATTGTAATAGTCGGCTATCTTAACGAGAAAATTAAGTCCGCACTCACGTATTCCCTTTTCGTAATGAGACAGAAGAGCCTGTGAAATACCGAGGTCACTCGCCGCCTGTTTCTGACTGATGTGTCTTTCCTTTCTCTGAAGAGTGATAATTCTTGCAAAATCTGAATTCATTATGTAGTCCTCCTGAAATATAACTAATATAATCCTAAGTACTATTATAATACAAAGTGTATAATAAGTAAATATGGAGAAATATGAAATAATTTTCGTTATTCTGACAAAATTTTCATTATATTTGCCATAAGTTAAAAAAAACAGTGTATTTTTTGTGCATATTGCACATACAGAAACAAAGATATTCATATATGCACAATTTTTTTCACGCAAATTAACCGCAATGACTTTTACAGTGCATCCTTTTGCTGTTCTGCACAAAGATACAATATGAAATTTAGTAGTTTTTTTAAAAATATGTATTGACCAATTTAATAATTTATGATATAATACCAATTAATAGGAAACGTGAAAATTTAATCTTAAGGAGGTATATTTATGAATAAAAAACTCAAAAAAATGTTAGCTGCCGTTTCGGCAGTGGCTGTGTGTGCGGTTTCAATGGTTTCTGTTTCAGCAGGTGCATTATACACACCTACAGATAAAGTAGTAAATGAAAATACTACTTCTTTTTCTGCGACTATATATGGTGAAGTGATAAACTGTCATTTATGGCAGGAAGCAACAAATTACTTTGATGACAAAAACATTAAAATATATATATCTGAAAAAACAGTAAATGATTCTGGTAAAGAATACACTTATGAAATGATTTCTAATCATATGAATTATTATGATACTATCGCTGAGAAATGGATAGACTACTGTAGTGTTGGTTTATTTTCATTTAATTCATACTTTCTTGATAACAAAGATGATGTAACTAATTTTGAAAGCTATTTATCAGATAATGATATAGCGTATGAAAAATATGAGTTTATATCAGGTGAGGGAGCAGAAATTGTTATTGAACAGTACACAGAAACAAGTGACGGAAAAGTTCAAAAAATTTATACAGACGATGAATATTTTGAACTTTTACAGAAAATAAAGGCAGATACTGGCTTTATAGTTTCATGGTTAAGTCCAGCTTCCAGTATAGAAATAACAGATGTTGTAAACGAACTTCCCGAGCCTACTCTTTTAGGAGACACGGACTGCGACAGCAGTGTAAACATAAACGACGCAATTCTTGTTATGCAGTCAATTGCAAACCCAGACAAGTATAAACTGACTATGCAGGGCAAGGCAAACGCCGATGTAGTAGGTGACGGCGACGGCATAACAAACAGCGACGCATTAGCAATACAGGAAATCGCAGCAACCCATGAATATGACTGATTAAATAATTAAAGGACGGACTTCGGTTCGTCCTTTTGCTGTTCTGCACAAATAATGTAAAGCAATAAGAAATGATTTCAAACGCTGAAAATGAATAATCAACAAAACCGATTTCCATGACATACTTGACAAAGCATAAATAAAACAGTATAATAATTAAATATAAACATCAAGAAAGGAAAAGACCGAATGAAAGGCTACAGAATAAGCGTTATCCGTCACGGCATGACCGAGGCAAATGAAAAAGGTATATATATTGGAAAAACAGACCTTCCGCTTTCTTCAAAGGGTGCTGCCGAAATCGCTTCAAAAATAGACGAATTTGATTATCCGACAGTTCACAGGGTATATTCCTCACCTCTTAAAAGATGCACCGAAACGGCTGACATACTTTTTCCCGAAACGGAAATCAAAACTGTTGACGACCTGCGTGAACTTGATTTCGGCGACTTTGAGAATAAAAGCGTTGAAGAACTTCTGAACAATGCCGACTATAAAAAATGGCTTAAGGGCGGAAAAGATTCACGTTCCCCGAACGGTGAGAGCCTTGAGGAAATGACAGCAAGAACTTACAAGGCACTGCATAATATAATAATCGATATGATGAACGACGGTATAACACATAGTGCAATGATTACTCATGCAGGAATAATATCAAATATGCTTTCATGTTTCGGACTTCCCAAGTACGACCCGAAAACACTTAACGCACCTTTCGGCGAGGGTTTTGATATTATAGTAACGGCACAGATGTGGCTTAATTCTCAGGCATTTGAGATACTGGGCTACTGTCCTTACAATAAAATTTCCGAAGAAACAGATTATTGAAACAATGTATATTTTCCTGATTTTGTCACATAATACTTCTGAATACGTATGGAGGTGCAGTGATGAAATTAAGGGAAGTCATAAGATATTCAAAAGATTTGCTGAAAAAGCGTCGTATCGGTACTATGATAATATGTCTGCTGCCGTTATCGTCGGAACTTTTTTTCCGCTTTGCAGAAGCGACAGTATATAGTCTTGTGCTGTATTTCGGCGATATAAAACCGCTTTCACTTTTCGGCGGAGAAAATCCCTTACAGATTCTCACAACTTTATTGAGTTCGTTAATGAGGTGGCTTGTGGGTTCACCTCTTATATATGCGGTTTCATTCAGATTATGTGAAGTCTGCTATGAAAACAGACAGCGACCGTTCACACCTCTTTCCGAAATTTTACTGAACGGAAGAAATTTCCGACGCAGCCTTGCCGTGTCTTTGTGGACAAAAATAATCGGATTCGTTACGCTTGTACCTGTCGGAATATGCGGAATGACCGCTTATTATTTTATCGTAAACGGCAAGGACACAAACGACCTGTTTATTACAGTTCACGCAATTGTTTTTACAATAGTTTCACTGTTTCTGTGGCTGAATGTAAGAATAACAATGCTTGCCGTACCTTTTTTAATGGCACATTTTCCGCACAAAAGTGTTTTCCGTCTTGTATTCGGTTCATTCCGTTTCATGAAAGGCAGACACGCTGATATACTGAAACTCTTTGCATCGTATATACTGCCCATGATGACCATTGTTTCCATTCCGTATCTGATACCTGAAGTCATGACGGCATTTTCACTCAGCATATCAATCTATATAAGGGAGGACGACTATTCTGAAAGAATTAAAATTAATTGTAGAAGAAACAAAGCCGACAACCCTGCAAAACTTCCTTACCGCAAAAAAAGGCGTTTCAAAACGATTGCTGAAAAAGCTGAAACGGCAGGATTCGGGGATAACCTGTAACGGCAGGCATATCCGCAGTATCGACACGGTAAAAAACGGTGATATAATAATTCTGAAAACTGAAGATACCAGTCTGCTTGAACCTAATACAATGCTTAACGTTCCGACAGCGTTTGAAAATGAAAACCTTGTCATATTCAACAAATCGGGCGGTATGCCTATACATCCCTCAATAAAACATCAGGGCGACACTCTCGGGAATTTTTTTGCCTCGCTTTATCCTGATATTACTTTCAGACCTGTCAACCGTCTTGACCGTGACACATCTGGGCTTTGCGTGGTGGCAAAAAGTGCATATTCCGCAAACCTTCTGCAAAACTGCTGTAAGAAAGTATATTTTGCGGTGGTACATGGAATCACTGACGAATACGGAACTATAAACGCCCCTGTTGCCCGTGAGCATGAGTCGATAATACTCAGATGTGTGCGTGAGGACGGCAGAAACGCAGTTACCCACTATAAAAGAATTGATTTCAATGAAAAGTATTCGCTTCTTGAAATACACCTTGAAACAGGACGTACTCACCAGATAAGAGTGCATTTTTCCCACATCGGACACGCTCTCACAGGTGATGATTTGTACGGCGGTAAGCGTGATGATATATCCAGACAGGCTTTGCACTGCGGTATCATTACTTTTACAGAACCTGTCACAAAAGAAATTATTACGGTAAAATCGGAATTACCCGATGATATAAAAAATCTTATGAAACGGAGTTGAATAACTATGGAAAAAATTGCAAGCTTTCAGGTAGACCACACAAAATTCAGTGTCGGTATGTACATATCAAGAATTGATGATGATATTGTAACTTATGATATAAGAATGGTAAAGCCAAACGGCGGTGTCTATATATCAAACCCGTCACTTCATACCATTGAGCATATATTTGCGACATATGCACGAAATTCACAATTCAGCAGAAACATTATATATGTAGGACCTATGGGTTGCAGAACAGGCTTTTATCTTCTCACAAGAGGTATATCCCACGAAAACGCTATAAATCTTGTGCGTGACGCATACACATATATTTCTGAGTTTGAGGGTGAAATTCCCGGATATTCGCCGATTGAGTGCGGAAACTATCTTGAACATGACCTACAGTCAGCAAAAAAAGACGTTCTTCCACTGCTGGAAAAATTAAAGGGATATACTCCCGAAATGCTTGACTATTCGTGGCACTTCAACAAAAACTGAAAATAATAAAAAGGGTGAACATATATTATGTTCACCCGATATTTTTATATACGATTATTCTGACGGAACTGTTTCAACAGGAGTGAGGACAACTTCATTCTGCTGTGAATCATAGTCATCTATAAAAGCCTGATAATCGAAAGGTGTAAATTCATCTACTTTTTTAAGATAAATTTCCGTATTACTTTCAGAAGAGATATTAACAAGATAATCGCCGTCAAGCGTAAACTGTATCACACTTCCGTTATCACCGACTATTTCAATTTCATTTTCACTTATCAGACCCCATTTATAATCAATGTTATCTTCTTCGGTGGTTATTGCAATAAGAGAATCAGAAAGACCGACAGTACCGCCTTCTATAATATCGTACTGATATAACGAATATAAAGGCATACCCATAATGTCGCTGATTTCTTCACCGTCAACTAAAATTTTGTCGCACTCCCATTTTCCAAGAAAAGCGGTCGGGTCTGCATCGTCAAGATATTCATGCAATGTATTTTCTTTTTCTTCGTCTTCTGCTGTTGGCTCTTCTGTTTCAGACAGTGTTTCCGTTTCGTTCTGAACGGAATCAGACGAACTTTCAGAAACGGAACTGTCTTCTTTTTTTTCGTCACCGCAAGAGGAAAAAATACAGGTTAAAGCCATACACGCAGTTAAAACAACAATTAATTTTTTCATTATTCAGCAGACTCTTCCGTTTCGTCAGCTTCGGAAGTTTCAGATTCTTCTTCACCTACAACATCTTCCGTATCTGTTCCGTCACCGAGTTCAAAACTGTTCATAAATTCCTCAAAGTCAAAAGGTGTAAATTCGTCAACATTTACAAGATAAAGCTGCTCATCAGAACCCTCTTCAGTGCCTATGAGATAATCACCGTCTAAAGTAAGAAGCATAGAATCGCCGTCTGTATTTACAATTTCAATTTCCGTTTCGCTTACCATGCCCCATGTATACGTCAAATACTCTTCAGAAAGGCTTAATTCTGCCATAGTGTCTGGCATACTTGCTGTATTGTCTTCTTTGATTTCAAGCTGAAACATTGCATATACAGGAATACCCATGAAGTCGGTCATTTCCTCGCCCTCGGCTACTATCTTTTCGCACTCCCACTTACCAAGAAAAGCGGTAGCGTCAGCATCAATATATTCACGAGTTGTCTTTTCTTCTGTTTCTTCTTCAGTAGTTTCTTCTTCTGTTTCAGCCTCTGTAGTTTCTTCGGTAGTTTCCTCTTCGGTTGTTTCTTCCGTTGTTGTTTCGTCAACGGATTCTTCAGAAACAGATGATTCATCTGAAACGGAGCTGTCCTCTTCCTTATCTCCGCATGATGCAAACATACAGGTCATAGTTGTGCAAGCCATTAAAAGTGCAATTAACTTTTTCATAATTATTCTCCTTATTTATAATTAATGTATAAAAATTTATCTCAATTGAGAACGAAAAGGCGTGATATAATATTTTCATCACCTGTTTCGGTTATTGTTTCCATTCCAAGTCAAAATCATACATGAAGACGGAACTGCAATAAATTTATTATATTATCCGTTCATAAAGCTTTCAACGTCAAAAGGCGTAAATTCATCAACTTTTATAAGATATACAACATCATCTGATTCATCTTCACGACCGACAAGCTTATTACCCTCAAGAGTAAAATCCAGTGCATAATAGTCATCAGAAATAATTTCGATTTCATTTTCACTTATCATACTCCATGAATAGCTTGTTTCATCCATAAGTTCAGCCATATCCTCACCGAACACTACCGTGCCGTCTTCTTTAAAGTCAAACTGGAACATCACATATAACGGAATACCATTTATATCGGTCATTTCCTCACCGTCTATAACTGCTCTTTCACATTCCCACTTTCCGAGAAAAGCCGATTTGTCGTAATCACCAAAGCCGTTTATAAAGCTTTCAAAATCAAAAGGTGTAAATTCATCAACCTTAACAAGATAAACCTGCTCGTCAGAATCCTCTTCAGTACCTACGAGATAATCGCCGTCAATGGTGAGAAGCATAACATCTCCGTCCGCATTCATGATTTCCATTTCTGTTTCGCTTACCATGCCCCACGTATATGTCAAAGCATCTTCATAACCGCTTATACTGTCTGACATACTGGCGGTATTGTCGTTCTTTATATCAAGCTGGAAAACTGCATATATAGGAATACCCATAAGGTCTGTCATTTCCTCACCCTCGACTATCATCTTTTCACATTCCCACTTACCAAGAAAAACAGCAGGGTCAGCATTTTTAATATATTCATGTGTTGCAGCTTCGGACTTTTCTTTTTTCGTTTCTTTTCTGGGTGCGGACGTTGTTATTTTCTCCGTCGTGGACTTTGTTGTTGATTTATCGGTTTTGATTGTTGTTTCGGATTCGGTTTTTTCTTTGATTTTGGCTGTTACATTTGTATTTACCGTTGTTTTTGTTTCTGCGGTTGTCTCTGTTTCAGCTGTTGTTTCCGTTTTGGCTGAATCGGAAACAGATATATCTTCTGAAACGGCACTTTCCTTTTCCGTATCTTTCGCACATGACGAAAAAACGCATGATAAAGCCGTACAGATAATCAGAAATACAGTTGATTTTTTCATAGACAACCTTTATTATTCATCTTCGGACTCATCGTCTGTAACCCATACTCCGTCGTTTTCGTCCTCTGTTGTTTCTTCATCTGATTCAAAGCTGTTCATATATTCTTCCAAGTCGAAAGGTGTAAATTCATCAACCTTTACAAGATATATCACATCGTCTGATTCAGTATCACGACCCGCAAGCTTATCATCCTCAAGAGTAAAAGTAAGTGAATCGCCATCAACGGAAACAATTTCAATTTCAGTTTCGCTTACCATACCCCATGTATATTCCACTGCGTCAGCAAGTTCAGTTTCAGCAGTAAGTGCTGTACCGTCCTCCTTGATGTCGAACTGGAACATAACATATATCGGAACACCCATAAAATCAGTAAGTTCCTCACCGTCAACCACCATGCTTTCACATTCCCATTTTCCAAGAAAAGCTGTAGCATCGGCATCAATATATTCATGCGTTGCTGATTCCGTATCTTCTTCTGTTTCAGCCTCTGTAATTTCTTCTGTTGTTTCTTCTTCAGTAGTTTCCTCTTCGGTTGTTTCTTCCGTTGCTGTTTCGTCGCCTGATTCTTCGGAAACAGATGTATCTTTTGCAGAAGTGCCTTCATCTTTATCATCATTTCCGCACGACGCAAAAATACAGGTCATTGTTGTACAAGCCACTAAAAGTGCAAGTAATTTTTTCATAGTTTCTCCTTTCGGACTTTCAAAAAATTTATCTTTCCTTAAAATACAGATAATTTCAAGTCTTGCTATATATTATACCACGAATGAAAAACAAAGTAAATGGACGTTTCGGAAACTTTTCAGGCAGTTTTAAAAATATTATTATAAAATCTGCACAAAAAACATACATAAAAATTGTCACAAGTCATAAACGCACTACATTACAAGACCTGAATGCACTATTGCTTCTGTAAAGTGTTTCTGTAAAAAAACGTATATTAAAAGTACGGGGGCAATGGAAATAAGACAGCCTGCCTCTTTCCATATAATCTGTTCCCTTGAACTTATTCGGTCAGCTGTATTAAAAAGATTTTTTTTAAGTTCACTGTCAAGATTTTTAAGGACAAGTGCAACTGTCTTTGTATTTGTAAAAAAAGCCGAACTCATATAGTGGTCATTCCAGTACCAGACAAACGAAAACAAAAACACTGTAAGAAATGCAGGTGCTGCATTGGGAATCATGACTGTAATGAAAGTTCTGAAAGCTCCGCAGCCGTCAATACAGGCAGCGTCCTCAAGTTCTTTCGGCAGACCTCCGAAAAACTGTCTGAAAATAAGAATCATAAGACCAGAACGTATACCATTTCCCGTAACTGCTGGCAGATACATTGTAAGCATACTGTCAATAAGATTAACGCTGAACAGACCTTTTATACCAAAATTCATAAACTGTGTGTAAAGAGGAAGTGAAATAACCTGCGGAGGCACAATAATCATCATTATAACTATTCCGAAAAGAAAATTTTTTCCCCTGAAACTGAATCTTGCAAAACCATAACCGGTAACCGCACAGGAACACACCTGAACCAGTGAACATCCGATATTAAGAATCAGTGTATTTTTAAGGGTATTTCCGAAATCCATAGCTTTTACGGTATCTTTAATCACACTTAATGTGAAATGCTGAGGAATCCATATTACAGCGGGATTATTCATGTCATTGCTTTCCCTGAATGCACAGCTTACCATATATATTACAGGGTACATAATTATAAATCCTGTTCCGAAAAGAATTACAAATCTGAAAAAAGACCATATTCTTCTGGTAATTTTATTTATATCCGTCAGAAAAACCCCCTCATTCATATTCACGGAAGACAAATTTATTTAAAACAAAAACAATAACACCCGTTGCCGACATAACTATAACAAAATAAATCCACGACATTGCCGCCTCCTCGCCGAATGCCCATTCATTTCTCATATCGCTTATACGTTCCATGACCGTATTCAAAGGACTTGTAAATGAATCTATAACGGTAAAAACAGTATTCACCAAAATAAACGGGCTTACATAAGGAAAGGTTATTTTCCAGAAATATTCCCACGAAGTAGCACCCTCTATCTGTGCGGCTTCCCTTGCTGAACGTGGAATATTCTGCAATGATGCAAGAAAAATAATTATCTGTATTCCACTGCTCCATACTATTCCGAAAATATTGTCTGCAACCGACGAAATCAAAGCACCCGTTTTGTCGCTTATTCCGTATACACCGAGAAATTCAAGCAGTTCGCCAATTAAATCCGTCGAAAACATCGTTGAAGAATTTATAATATCATTGTTTCCTGATATTTCCATGTCATCGCTGATAATCTTATAGACAGGTCCTGTAACAATAATCACAGGCAGAAAAAACACCGCTCTTGCAAAAGTTCTGCCTCTGAAATTCTGATTAAGTATGACGGCAATAAACAGTGAAAATATAATGACAAGCGGTGTTTTCCACAGCGTTTCAACAAGCATATCACCAAGATATTCAGTGTATTTTTCGTCTTCGGTAAGCACTTTTATATATTTATCCATTCCGACCCATTCGGTGACAGTTTTTCCCGAATCAACGGTAACTTCACAGAAAGAGTACCATAATGACTTGAAAAGCGGAATGAGAAAAAATATAACAGTACCGACAAGCCACAACGAAATAAAGCCATATCCGTAAAGAGATTTTTTCTTTGCATACGGAATTTTTTTCTTTTCTTTCATCAGAAAATAATCCCCTCCTTCGCATAATCTGAAAGTCTTATAATATTACTGTTAAAATCAATTGTCTTTTTATCAAAATCAGCCTTTATCACAGTACCGTCCGACCAGACTGAAGTTATAAGTCTGCCTGAGTTTTCAACAATGTAATCAACAATTGTTGAATCACCGACAGTCTGCAAAACAGGTTTAAGAATTTTATACCCGACAGATATTATGTCAGTCCAATTTTCATAGTTTGCATAATATAAATAATCAAATTCAGTATCTTTAAGAATATCTGTACTTTCGTAAATCATATCACACCGCAGACTGCTCCCCGTAACCGCTGACATAAGCAGAACATTTTCCGCATCGGGACTGCCGTTTAAAGCCGTTGAAGTATAAGGAATAATTCCGTGCATTACCATCTGAAAAAACGGTATATCCTCATCAAAAAGGTCAAAACCGCTTGACGAAAGAGGAACGTTTATAATATGGTTTACATACGGAAAAACATAGGCATTTGCACCGTCTGCAAGTATTCCGTTATTAAATAAACCTGCGGTTTCAGAAAGATTTTCCTTAATTATATTCATCGTATCACAGCGTGAAATTTTGTTTTTACTGTAATCACCGTAAAGCGAATCAGTAAGACCGCCCAGTGAAACACCGTTCAGCCCCGCAACTGAATAATTTTCCGTAATTTCCGAAAATATTTCATTGAAACACTCAGGTGCAAGAAGCATTTTATTTTGTCGGAAACTGTCGGGAACTCCGTAAACCAAATCATAAGACCGTATTTTTGAATAAGACCCCGACACTCTCACTGCTGAACCCGAAAACGTATCGAAACCATTCCCCGAATTAAAATAAATATTATCAGATACAGGATAAAACTCGTAATTATTACTTTCAATAAAATCCAGAAAATCTTTAAAATCACTTTTTCCGCCAAGATTGCGTGAAGGTTTCGCCTCAGTATCAACTTTGTTTTTCATACCATCGTCCGTCCAGTTGCTGTATGAAACAACCACATTGTCTACACCGTTGTCTTTAAGTTTGTCAAGAATCATCTTCGCACTTCCATAGTCTGTAACGGTCTGTTTCATCATAAAAGGAACACCAAGAACAGACTTTTTTCGTTGAGTACCGCCGTACAATTCCACATAAAGCGGAGCGGAATTTTCTTTCTTCTGTACATTACAGTTGTTCACAAGATAATTTCTGTAACATTCCGCAACGTCCGTATAACTGACATTTTTCCTTGCAATCGGATAATAGAGAATTTCAATGTCACCGCACTTTATACCGCCGTTTTCAAAAACCGTAAGTCTTTCACTGTTACTGCCTGCGGTATAATATGTATCGGTACTCCGCAGAACAAAAGTAAAATTACATATATTGTAATTACTTCCCGACTGTCCCGAAACTTCCGCCGAAATAAAAGCGTTGGAGTCGCCTTTGGTCGCAACCGCAAGCATAGCATTATCATCTTTAACTATACTGTAAACGGGCAGATAAATCTGCTCATTCACAGAATATCTTCTTTCAGGCACTAAAGCAGTATCGTCACCATAGATACGCTGATTGTAAGGACTTGCCCATGTCTTCCCGTTGTTGAAATTTATCAACGCACCGCTTCCGTCGGGAATAATAAAATAACCGTTTTCCGTATCGTCCGACGCTCCGAAACTTCCGAGCAGTGTCATTTCAGTGGCGATATTTAAAGGGTCTGTTTCTGATATTTCAGAAATTTTCAGACTTGCTTTCAGACAGTCTTTTTCAAGTGTATAGTCAACATAAAAACCGAAACCCACACTTTCATAGTCATAAAAAAGTCTTATTCCGTTTTCAATGTCCATAACGCTTACTTCACACCCACTGCTTCCTGAACGCAGAAAATTATTGTCTGAACGCTTTTCAGGAATCCCATAACGCAGTACCGCCGACGACATCAGCTCTTCTTTTTTAATCTGTGAAACTTCTTCGTCAATATCACTTTCATCAGGCGACGACCACCATATATAGCCGTTTGATTTGTCCTCAAGTCCGAAAACAGCAGTTTCATCATAGACAAGAAGTCTGAATCTTTCATTTTCCACAGCGGTACGCAGTCCGCTGACGTGTGAAAATTCCGTATCATCATAAACGATACTTTTACTGATAAATTTCTTTATATCTTTTTCGGCATAACTGTTTCCGTAAACATTCATAAACAAAACGGAAATTATGCAAATCAAAAAAATTTTTATCCTTTTCATAGCAGACTGTCACCGTTTCTATACTCTTATTCTGTAGACAATTTCCGTGTATACAGTTGAAATGAAAATATAAACCTGCTGAACAAGTGCCATGAAAAGTACAAGCAGTACGAGCATTATGAACATGGCAACAACAGTAAGCAGTACAGCCGAAAATGTCTTTAAGACCGTATACTGATGAACCGATTTTACAGCCGAAAAAAGCAGAACGGCAGTCCATAAAGTACCCATAATTTCAATCATCTGCATGAAAACATATTCGTCTCTTACAAGAAAATGAGAGAGAACCGTATTAATGTACATCTGAGAAATATACGGAACAAGTGCATATGCACTGTAAATAAAGATATTTTTCATTGTTCCCTCACCGTCAAGAATCGTACAGACAGACCAGTTTCCCACCGTCCAAGCCATAAAAAGAACTATGCTCTTTATAAAATACGGAATAATATTGAAAGTTTTGTCGTACACGGCATAAAACTGAAATCCATACAGACGTTCATGTGCAATTTCCGCAAAGAAAAACAGAATCAATATAAAAAATGCTATTTTTACCGAACCCGATTTTTTCCACCGCATATCTTCAAAACCCTCAAAAATATGTGTGACTGCGTGTTTCAGCCAATGTTTCTGTGTCAGATTCATCATGAACGCCGTTCACCTCTTTTTTTTATTTTCCGTAAAGCTGTAAAAGTAATTCCTGCTGTCAGCAAGACAAAAAATATTTTTGCGGAATTTTCTTTCAGAAACACACTTCTGTATTCCTCAAAAGCCTTGTTGTAAAGTTCGGAATTGCCTGCCAGCCTTGCATATTTCATTGAATTTTTATAATCACCTTTTCTGAGAAGTGCAAAAGCCGTGCCGTTATAAGCATAGGTATAATTTCCGTCACGCCTGAGAACTTCGTACCATAAATCAAGGGATTCCGCATAATATCCCGTGTTATACATTTCAACCGCTTTGTGTACCGTTTTACCAAATGAAGTTAATGTAAAAACTGTTATATTATTTTTCCGTGAATCAAGAACATAAATATTTTCCCCTGCCGATTCAATCGCCGACGGACTTTCAAAACCGCCTGTCTGTTCCGCAGAAGTTCCCATAATGAAAAGCAGATTGCATTCTTCGTCGTACTGAAAAATATGACCCGTACTGAAATCAAGACAATTGATATTTCCGCTCTCAGAAATGTCAATATCACATATGGACGAATCAGGTATTTTATAGTGTGAAGTATCATATTTCAGCTTATAGTCACCGAAAGAAACATTTCTTTCCGCAAAAATATTCTTTCCTGCGGAATTAAGTTTTTTTACCATATCGGACAAAACAGACGACGAGGCAGTACAGGTAAAAATAAAATCGCCTCTTATGTCAAAACCCGTTATTGCGGACGGAACTTGTCTTTTCCGCCGTGCTTTTTTCTTGTCGGACATGAAAATATTCCTGAAATAATTTACAACAAATTCGGCAGTCGGTTCAACCCTGTTTGCACCGTAAAATCCCATAAACTCACCATGCTTACCAAACATTGCACAGCCTGTTGTAATATTTCCGAGAACTGCATATATATTTCCTGCCTTGTCTGCAATTACACGTTTCGGGAGAAAAGTTTTATTCCGGTCATAAATTTCAGAATCGGGCTTTGTGATTTCAGCAAGTACTTCAGAATCGTGACTGACTAAAAGAATCCTCGAATTTTGTGTATCGGCTATATAAATAATATCGTCCGAAACAAATACACCTTCGGGTCTGTTAAGGGTCGTGAATGAACCGTCCTGCATTTCAAATTTTTCGTAAACTGCGGAAACTTTTTCAAGTCTGCCGTCAATGCTGACAATTCTGTTGTTTCCCGTATCGGCAACATAAAAATTATCACCGTCAAAAAAAATGTCACTCGGTTCACTGAACGAATCCACACCTATATCATCACCCGAAACCGTACGATTTGCAATATATCCTGCCTGTGACGGAACTGCATCACCCCAGCAGTCGTAATTATATGAAATGTAAGGGGAAGCATCTACAGCCGATACGTTTACAATATTTCCGACAACAAAAAACGTAAAAATCAGCATCAAAAATTTTCTTAACATACTTTTCATGTCCCTGACCCCTCTAATTTCTGATACCCGAATGAGCCATAGTTTCAATTATATGTTTCTGTGCAAACGTAAACACCACAACAGGCGGAACAAGCATAAATACAGCCGCTGCCATTGCAGTTCCCGCACGTGCAAGACCTGCGGAAGATACTTGATTTACAACGGTCGGAAGAGTCTTATACTGTTCGTGAAACACAAATGCCCCTGACTGCATATTCCATGACGACTGAAAAGCAAAAATAATAAGTGTCATGAGGGCAGGTTTCTGATTAGGCATGACAATCTGCCAGCATATCCGAAAAAGCCCCGCACCATCTGTCTTTGCTGATTCTATTATTGAATCGGGTATCTGACTTATTGACTGTTTCATGAGAAAAAGTCCCATAGGCGATGCTACTGACGGCAGAATTATTGCAAGTAAGCTGTCAATAAGATTCAGTTTTGCAAGCACCATATACTGCATTATATATATAACATTACTCTGATAAAGAAGTGCAATCACTATTATACTGTT
This sequence comes from uncultured Ruminococcus sp., assembly GCA_947177755.1. Classification (GTDB taxonomy): domain Bacteria; phylum Bacillota; class Clostridia; order Oscillospirales; family Ruminococcaceae; genus Ruminococcus. The sequence continues at coordinate 37,509 of CAMWVV010000002.1, forward strand.
AATCAGTTTTCTTCCTGCAAACTGACATTTTGCAAGAACAAATGCCGACATTGAAATAAATATACACTGTAACACCGTAACCGAAACAGTAACCGTTATACTATTAAATACATATCTTGAAAACGGCACTCTGTTCTGCCTTATAATTTCAAACATATCACTGAAATTTTTCATAGTCGGACGCAGTGTGTATAATTTCGGCGGAAATACAAAAAGTTCCTCAACAGGTTTCACCGACATCACAACAATAAGATAAACAGGAAAAAACATGAAAATTCCCAGTACCGAGAGAAACAGAAATATTAAAACAGTACTTCCTTTTTTTTGTCCTGACTGCCTGCATGAAGCCTTGTTTTTTCTGATATGCAACATTTCCGTATCTCCTCAGTCCGTATATTTGCCGAGAAATCTGCTTATAACGCTGTTGACTGCATACATTATTATAAAAAGTATCATGCATATTGCGGAAGCATACCCCATTTCATAGCGAACCCAGCCGTAATCATAAGCATGGGTCATGATAGTATGCGCCTTATAGTCCGTACTCGGAAAACCCACAATATTCTGTATTACCGTTCCGACGGTAAATGAACTTACAATCTGCAATACAGATGCAAACATCAAATGTGGTTTCATTGACGGAATAACTATGTATATAAGTTCCTGCCACCTGTTGCTTATGCCCTCAACCGCCCCTGCTTCGTACATAGAGCGGTCTATATTCTGCAAACCTGCACGCATGGCAAGAAATCCTGCTCCGAGTGAAAGCCAGAGCTGTACAATAATTGCCGTTACAAGTACATAATTACCGTCAGTAAGCCACTGTACAGGAGATGTTACAATTCCGATATTTATAAGAAAAGAATTTATATAGCCGTTTATGTCACCGCTGAAAATTATTCTCCATACAGAATATACATTTGCCATTGACGGAATATAAAATATAAGTGTGAAAAACGTTCTCAGTACCGACGGCATTTCATTTATCAGCCATGCAATCAGAAAACAAAGCACAAAGCTTACAGGACCTGTAAAAAATACAAATATAATTGTAACTCTTATTGACTTTATGAAAATTTTGTCGGAAAGAAAAAGAGCGGTGTAATTTGAAAGTCCTGTAAATTTCGGTGACTGTACCATATTGAAATCCGTGAATCCAATCGGCACGGACATAAGAACAGGTACAACCGTAAATATAAAAAAGAGAATCATAAAGGGTGCAAGCATAATATAACATTCTCTGTTTTTCACGACTTCCGAAAATATTTTTTTCAACAACGCTATTCTCTCCTTTCTTCACTGATATTTTCCTGCTTTCTGGAAATTTCGTCGTTTATATCACGGTTGTACCAAAGAAGTGTATCACGGGGGTTTTCATGCCCGTTGACCACTTCCCTGAAAGCGTTCATGATATTTCTTGTGACAGCATACGACGACGGTATGACAGGTATTTCCTCCAGTTCTTCACGCTGGTCAAAAAGCCTTGAAAGTTCGCTGTCCGACCATGAAAGATGTTTAAGAGCTTCGGTATTTGCCGTGTTGAAACGTCCCATTGTGCCAAGAAGTCCCTCAATCTGATTTCCGTAATGAATCTGTGTGTCTGTGTCCGTGAACCACTTTATAAATTCCCAAGCATTTTGGATATTTTCCGTCTTTCTGAAAATAACTGCTCCTGAAGTGTTGGAATTTACAGCATGAGAAAGAGTACCGTTATTTTCAGTGGCAGGAACAGGACAGAAATCCCACAGACCTCTTATTTCGGGAGCGACATATGAAAGCTGATTAAAAAAAGTATAGTCCGAAACAACAAGCGGATACTCTCCTGTTCTGAAACGGCTGAAAGCGTCGAATGACTGTTCAAAGCTGTATTCTGTGTAGAAGTCCGTCCACTGTTCAAAAGCCTCGACCGCCTCCGCAGAATCAAAGACGGATTTTTTCTTGTCCTGATTATAATAATTTTTTCCTTTTTGCAGTAACAGCATTGCAAAAGTATGCCCTGTTTCAGTTGACGGCGAAATGTCCGACGACGGCAGAACCAGTCCGACAGACATATAATTCCTTTGAAGAGACGGAAGCATATCAATTAAATTTCCCCATGTTTCAGGCGGAGAAGTGTAACCAAGCTCCGTAAGAATATCGGTGCGGTAAAAAAGCATCGGAAAACTTTGTGTTATCGGCAGACCATACACACCGCCGTTGTATTCATAGTGGGTCATGGCGTTTTTCTGAAAACGTCCCGTAACTTCCTGATAGTCGTCAAACTGCGAAACGTCAACAAGTAAATCACGGACGGCAAGGTTAACAGGATATTCGCCACCCAGAAACAATGCAATGTCAGGACCTTTTCCCGCAAGCGAAGCTTCAACTATTCCGCCGTCCACAAGACTTACAGAAACGGGAATGCCTGTATTACGAATAAAATCGTCCGTCATTTCCTTTACGGTCTGAGCCTGCTCACGTCCGAGATTAACCCATACATTAATTGCTTTTTCACCTGTAACGTCGGAGAGCGTTGAATAGTCCTCAAAAAAAGACCCGAAAAATGACTTTATACCAAACCACAGTGATTTGAAAAAATTACTTCTGTATTCTGAAAAATCAACACCTGCCGTTGCAAATTCAATGTAGTCTATTTCAAGCGGCTGGTCACGGCATTCTCTTATCCACGACGAAACAGAAGTTATATTTTCTTTAATCTGTGAAAGATAAAGCGGAATTTTCAGCGGTTTTTTAATACACTTATCAAGAATTACCGTCATTCTTTCAATAGTTACAGCCTCCGAACCCGATACCCCTGAAAGACTTTCAATACCATTCTGAACGTCTTTGAGTTCCGACGAAATACGACTTAATTCGTCAAGAAGTTCGGGAATTTTTTCATGCACATAATAATCTGTGTACTTGTCGGGTGAAGGACCTGTAATCATGAGAATTTTTCTGTAATATGTATTTAGTTCAGAAACAATATTTTCAAGTTTACGTATATAATCTCCGATTTCACCCGTAACACATTCCATTGTGAAAGTATGGTCACAGTCTGCCGTAAGCCATATATATATACTTCCTCCGTCCGATTCTGGACATACTAAATTCCAGTCGTTATCATAGCAAAATTTAACCTGATTCAGTTCTTCACAAGGCACTTTTCCGTCTAAATATATACGCCTGTTTGAATAAAACCCTCTCATCTGATTCTGTCGGTACTTTATTCCGATTTTATACCAGCCGTCACTTTTTATATGTTCCTTTTTTATAATCCATGTGGCAGACTGCAATGCCTTTTTCCAGTTTCCAGCACCGAAAGTATTGTATACTAATTTTACAGGGTCAGACGGCGAAACAAGATAATCCGTATTTTCATAAGTCGGAAAAAGTGTCGAATCAGATTTATATATTGCATTTTCACCCTCTATTCTGAAAATATTTTCCGTATCTGAAAAAACATCGGCAGAACCTTTATACTCACTGTACGACGGTAATTTTTCGGGATTATAGAATTTAAAGCTGTCAATTACAAATTCAGCTTTTTCAGATTCAAAAGTTATTTCATGCGTCCCCTTTTCAAGATAAAAAAAGAGCGGTTCACTGAAAAGTCCGTCAATGTCATTAAAATCACTGTTCTGCCACATTCCATGCTGAACCTGCGGAGAACGAACCTGATTACCGTGCGAATCCGTGTAAATATCTTTTTCGTTGACCCATACCCTGTTAAGAGTTATCCGTGAAGCCGTATCATACGGAATTTCACCGTCAATACTCATTGAAAATTCTATTTCCGAACAGTCCGACTCAATCGGAAAATAAGTCATATTCACACAATAAACGCCCGTTTCCTCAACATCTATATTGTAGGAAATTTTTCCGCCACTACTTTCCCATATCAGCACATTGTCTTCCATACTGTAACTGCCTGTGGAAAAATTTCCGTTTTCTGCGGAAACATAATCTTTTCCGAAAACTTCAATAACCTTGTCGGGACGGTTTTCCAAACAGTACAAATCATAATAGTCACTGTATGAAATACGTTCCATATCTTCTGTATCAATGCGGTAATAATCATCATGCATAGCTGAAACGGTTTCGGCTGATACATTGAAATTTTCTTCCGCAAATGCCGAAAGTATACCGTTTCCCGACAAGACAGCAAACGACATTACACATGACAACAGAACAAGCCAGAATTTCTTTATCAATAATAAATCACCTGCATTTCTATAAAACAAGTATATCAATTTTGTTGCGGACTGTCAAGGATTATCCGACATCAAAAAAGACGGTTTTCCGCAAACCGCCCTTTGAATTATTCTGCCGAGAATTTTTTTATTTCCTCCTGTACAATGCGTTCCATATCACATATGACTTTATATTTTGCACGGTCTGGAGTAAGCCTGTAGAGTTCAACAAGCTGTTTTTCGTCACTGTTCAGGTCGCTCCTGAACTCCCCGAGAAGTATATAATCAATTGAAGTATTAAGATAGTCGGCGATTTTCATAAGAATATCACCTTTCGGAAGCTGACCTTTTTTCCAGTTTCCCGTACTTCCTGTGCTTATATCCAACTTGCTGAGCATATTTGTTACAGTAGTTCCTCTTTCCTTACAAATCCCACGTAATCTTTCGTAAAAATCCATAAATATAACCTCCATATTTTGTAAACATTTCACAAACTTATTTGAAAACGCAAATTCTGCTTGACTTTTTCATTGCAATGAGTATAATATAATTATAGGCATAAAATATAAAAATATATCAGCTTAACTATATATTATATCATAATCTGACTTTTTCTGCAATAAAATTGTCGGATTTTGTTATAATTTATCAATAGCAAATTCTAAACAGGCAAAATGTTTTTGTGTATATATCCAGTTATATAAAATAAGAAAGGTGTGTTTTTGTTGTATAAATCAGAAAACAGTGATTTTTTCTGCAAAAATCACATAGATTTGATATATTAAAATAAAAGTATTTACTGTATTTATGTTGGAAGTATTTTTTATAATTGAAATTTGTATATTTTCAATAACAAACAGTGAAATCCATATAGCAGGAAATAACAGTTTATTTAATCTTATTATAAAACTATTGACAAACGGAAAAAATTGTGATATCATATTGATATCACATTGTGATAATATTTTTAAAGGAGAAAATCAATATGCAAAAAGTCCTTGAAGTAAAGGGACTTACCAAGCAGTATACAAAAGTACTTGCTGCGGATAACGTTTCTTTCGACATAGGCGAAGGGGAAATATTTGCCCTTATCGGTCCTAACGGTGCAGGAAAAACAACCACAATCAGAATGATTTCAACGCTTCTGAAAGCAACTTCTGGTGATGCTGTAATAGACGGTCACAGCATAAACAAAGAACCCGAAAAGGTAAGAGAATGTATTACATATCTGCCTGACGAAGCAGGTGCTTACAAGAATATGACAGGTGCAAACTATCTTAAATTCATGGCTGGTCTTTTCTATACTGACCCGAATAAGATTATTGAATGTGTGAACCGTGCAAAAGAAATCTGCGGACTTGGTGAAAGACTTAACGACAAAATAGGCAGTTACAGCAGAGGTATGATTAGAAAACTTCTTCTTTCAAGAGCTGTTATGACAAAACCAAAGCTTGCTATTCTTGACGAACCAACCAGCGGTCTTGATGTAATAAACGCAATAGAAATCCGCAAGATGATAAAAAAACTCGCAGAAGAAGAGGGTATGTCTTTTCTGCTTTCTTCACACAATATGCTTGAAATTGAATTTGTTTCCGACCGTGTGGGAATTATAGCAAAGGGGCATCTTATGGTAACGGGTACTGGAGAAGAACTCAAAAAGCGTTACAACGCTCCGAATCTTGAAGAAGTTTTTGAAAGGGTGGTGATTGAGAATGAAATTCATTAACCTGCTCCAGAAAGAACTTAAGGAACTTATAAACGCACAGATGATTTTAAGTCTTGCGTTAATAATGTTAATACTTATGTTTGTCGGCAACATAACCAAAGGTGCTATTAACGACACAATAGAAGAATCAAATAATCCGAAAATCAATATAAGCGACCGTGATGATACCGATTTTACAAAAAGTCTGATAGAAGTGCTTAAAAGCACGGGGGCAAAAGTAACGGAGTTTGATACGGAAGGCGACGACTATGCTGACATTCTCAAAACAAACGACATTAAAAATCTCGTCATTCTGCCCGAGGGATTTACTGAAACTATTGAAAACAATGAACGTCCTGAAGTTCTTACCGTTTCAAGAATGACATCAGCGTCTGCAATGTCCAATATGTCAGCAGGAAATTCAGGGGCGGTTGCATTGATTCAGAGTAGTATTGCCAACACTATTGCATCAAATATGGGAATCACTCCAGAAGAACTTGAACTTATAGAAAATCCCGTTGTATTGCAGGACAACACAGTAGTTGACGATAAATCAACAGCAACTTCAATTGACAATATATTGAATAAAGTTATGATGCAGAATATGATTCTTCCGATTATTGTATTTCTTCTTATCATGATGACTTCACAGTCCCTTATCAGTTCAATTTCAAACGAAAAAATTGACAAGACACTTGAAACACTTCTTTCTTCACCTGTATCAAGAACATCAATTATAACTGCAAAAATGCTTGCTGCCGCCGTCGTGGCTCTTATAAACGCAGCAGTTTACATGGTAGGGTTTTCAAAATTCATTCAGGGTGCGTCTACTGAGGCAGTGAGTGAAATAGCATCAGATGTTATGGGAAACTATGTTTCGGTTGACGATGCTATAAAACAGCTTGGTCTTTCGTTATCAGTAGGAGATTATGTACTTGTCGGCTTACAGCTTTTCCTTACTATAATGATATGTCTTGCCGTTTCCATCATGCTCGGAGCGTTGGTCAACGACACAAAGTCGTCACAGACCGTTATCATGCCAATCATGGTACTTGCAATGGTTCCTTACATAATTTCAATGATATCGGACATCAACACTCTTCCTATGGCAGTAAGAATTATTGTGTACGCTATACCGTTTACACACACATTCTCGGGTATATCAAATCTCATGTTCGGAAATGACATTATTTTCATATGCGGTCTTGTATATCAGGTAATTGTATTTTTTATATGTATGTTCTTTGCACTCCGCCTGTTCAATTCAGACAAGATTCTTACAATATCACTCAATTTCGGGCAGAAGTCAAAATACAACAGAAAAAAATCCGTCAGCAAAGACTGATAAAAACGGACGTTCTGAAAATGAACGTCCGTTTTTTTATTATTTTGCAGAAAGTTCAGCATATTTAATGAGAACTTGTGAGGCATCAACCGCATCAACAAAGCCGTCACCGTTGTAGTCACCGAGAGTTTTTCCTACATATGCAGTTGAATCGGCAGAGTTTTTAGAATAAGCTATGAGTATTTGTGCAGCATCAACAGCATCAATAAAACCGTCGCAGTTAACGTCACCTTTCTGTACTTTTGTATCATAATTTTCCCCAATATAATAGTCTAAACTGCCGTTCTCGTCAAAAGTCAGAAGAACATCATTAAGGGTGGAAATCGCCTCTTGTTGTACTTTTTCTTCAGGATTTACCGCCCTATCACCCGTATATACTACCGAAACAAGTCCGTTTTCGTCACGGATTATATCATTTATTTTTATCTGACACTCCAGACCGTCCGAACTGCTTAAAATTACCCCCCTGTCGGTCTGTATGGCTTTAAAATCGCTGTCGGTATTTCCCGAAAAATCAAATTTGTAGTGCGGTGAGAATTTATAACTGCCCTCTTCAAAAATCAGTGAAATATCGTACTCTGTTGGTGCTGAAACGTCAAAATTAAATTCATCTGAATTATAGAAAATATTATTTACAGCACCTTGAAAATCCGTATGAACAGCGTGATTTACGTCCATGAAATTCACGCCGAAATTTTCGGCATTGACTGTATTCTGTACTTTAAAATCTTTGCCTTTCAGCACATACTCATCGCCATTATTTGGAAATATCGCTTTGCATTCCGATATTCCATCATATGTAGTATTGTCGCTGTCCGTAACATTGATAGTACATTCGTTCTCGTTTTTAACAGTAATGCTGTTTATGTCTGAAAATTCCGTGTCGTATGAATCAGAAGGATTGATTTTTCCCATATAATTCATAAAATTGTCATCATCAAGAGTAAAAATCTTAAAATCCTCACCACATATCATATCTTCACGCTGTTCAGGGTCAAAGTACACTGGCACGCATACTTCTTTTGTTTCGGAATTTACAAAAAGACTGCTATCTGCGGCACAGCCATATGAGACTATATCGTCGGTTTCTTCGTCCTGATGCAGTATATTTGTATCAATCGTAAGAATGCATTTATCATATTTTTTTCCGTACCATTCCCATTCGCCGTCCATAATCCCCATTCCCGTAACTGCATGCCAAAGATTGAAATCATAATATGATATTAAAAAATACTTTCCATTCTGGTTAGCTTTTTCCGCTGTTTCAAGCAGATAATCCACCTGTTCCGACTTACTGTAATGTGAAAGATTCCATTTCATAAACAGATTAAAATCTGCCTTGTCCTGCCTTAGATGATAAGCAAGAATTTTATTCATTACAGGGTCGTCTTTACAGCCTGTCAATGAAGTATCGCATTTAATGTCTATAAGATTTTCTTTGCCCTCCTGTATGTCGGAAGGCGAAAAAACACCGTTATGTGCAAGTATTGACAGAATTGACATTCCACAACATCGTCCGCTTGTCGTACAGGCATAAAAACGTTCCCAAGGGTTAGCCAACTGAATATTTGAGGCATATTTTAAATATTCAATATAATTCATATCTAGTCCGTTAGCTATTTCGTTGTAAGGATGATATGGTCCGTTGTAAAAGATGAAACGGTCTGTCAAGTTGCCAATTTCATTTGCATATGCCTCAATTTCATTTTTTGCTTGCTTGTCATATAATTCGGCAGAGTTTGCCAATACGGGATTTGCAAGGCACGGAATTGTTGCAGTAAGTGCAAACATAAAATTAAATATTTTTTTTATGTTCATATTATTCCCAGTAATATCTCCACTCACCTGCATATCCCATTGTTTTTGGGTCAACTTCCTTATTTGTAGCCATTGCTGAATAGTAATTCATAACAAATTGTGCGTCAAGATTTGTTATAGAACCACTTTCATTAACATCTGCCACTTCTGCTTTTCTTGGAGTATGATATGGAAAGTAGTGTGATAAATTTTGATTCGCTTTAGAAACTGGCAAAGCGTCATCATTTGTGTCTTCTGTATATGTAGAAATGGCACTAAGTATATATGAAGCATCTATAGAATCAATATATTTATCACCATTAACATCTCCCAACCGATATGAATACCGAGTTGCAAAAGGCATAGCCATACTTTCGGCTTCAATCTGTGGGTCTACGGCAATGACGGAAACGTCTGCTGAACTGTCTGCGATGTAGAAAGTGAACATATCTCCGTCAGATGTGTTTTCTTCGGCAGAAGCTGAAACAAGCATTACAACACCGTTATTTTCAGCACTGCTTATAAGAGAATTGCCAAGTACATCGCCACTGTCAACAACCGGCATACCTGCTTCGTCAACAATGACATCAGCAGAGCCGACATCAAGTTTTACCGATTTACCAGAAAATCCGGTATTCCCTGAGATACTTACAGTAACAGATGTTGCTCCAGCGGGAATTACTGTACCATTCTCTGCTGTTATTGCAGTTTTGAGTGATTCAGTTGTAATTACAAGTGCATTGTTTTTTTCGGCATTGAGGGCAGATGCTGAAACAGCTGTAAAAGCTGAAACTGCCATCAAAGAAGCAGCGAGAGTTGAAATAAATTTTTTCATTTTAGTGTCCTTTCTGATTGGGTAATCCAATCGTTAAAATTTGTGATTATTGATTTTCAGATTGTCTTTTCATTGCTGTACTCAGTTATCGTTTCATGTTCAGTTCCAGCATAGACAGTAGCAACTGTTTTCAGGCGGTATGTACCGCTTGATAATGATGACTTTGTGTTTGTCAACGAACCCTTATAATTATAAATAGTATCGTACCAACTGTATACATATTCCCAATCGCCTGAAGAATTTTTCTTCTGCAATGTTTGATTTATAACTATTTTAGTTGTTTTGTCGGAGTAACCAATAACAGAACTTTTACAGGTTGCTGTTGTTCCTGATATAGACAATTCAGAAATGCAATCATATGCGTATGAATATGCAGGAGCATCAGGCGATATCACGGCGGCTGATGCAATATTTCCAACAGCAAACGATGTAGAAAGAATAACTGCACAAAGTAAAGATGCGACTTTTTTAATCAATTAAATCACCCCCTGACTGTATTATATTAAACAAGAAAATTAAAAAATTCCTGTTTCATAAATAATAACAAATCAAAGGGCTGAATCCTGACAGAAAAAATACGGTTTTTATATCATTCTACTTTTTGCACAGATTTTGCCATCTGAATTAGTATATTTTTATCAACATTTGAACCGATGCTGATTATATAATCTCCGTTATCCCAAATTAAACGGGTGTAGTTATTATTATCAGTGAAATAAATCGCCTCATGTCCATTTATATCCATTGTTAAAATTTCTGCATCTTCTGTATTTATGCTCGGGTGATACATCTCTTTAGTGTATTGTGAAAAATAAATTGTAATATCATCTTTGACATAAATTATATAACGGCTGTATTCATTTTCTTCAAAATAATCTATCTCAAAATCACTGATATCATAAGTTATTTCATAGATTTTTTCAAGAGTAGTGGGGGCTGAATCATCTTCAACAGGTCGAACCTTAGAAAATTTTTCATAAGTGTTTACAAAAAAGTGAGAAAACTTATTCCGTGCATCAACATTTATAATTGTGACCGAAGATGCAATAAGAACAATTACAGCAACACAAGCCACTCTTTTTCCTGCTGTATTTATTATTTTGTAGTATGGCTTGTTGCGACGATTTATGAGTTTCTTCATCTTTCTCTCAAACTCAGGAGAAAATTCATGCTCATCAATAACGTCCTGCATAGCTGTTTCATATTCAGGAGCAAGAGCATCATACAATGCTTTTTCAAAATTACTTTCTGGCATATTTATTCACCTTTTTCCAGTTTTTCTTTAAGTAACTTTTTAGCACGTTCTATCCTTTTCCATACAGCGTCCATAGAAATATCAAGCATTTTTGAGATTTCTTTAGTTGTGTAATGATTTACATAGTACATAAACAGAATATCCTTGTAAATCAATGGAAGTTCAGAAATAGTCTGCAACAGTTTCTGATAATCGATATTTTCAAAAAAATTAATATTAACTGTCGGTTGATTATCATCAAGTTCGGTAAGATGTTCACTGTCTTTTTTATTCTTCCTGTAAATGTTGATAGAAGCATTTCTAACAATTATAACAATATATCGTTCTTTTTCCTGACAGGAAATTTTTTTAATTTTCTCAAAATTATCTGCAACTGCTATAAATGCCTCATGAACAGCATCTTCTGAATCTTCAACGTTATGTAATATATTATACGCAATAGAATACATTTTCTGCCTGTATTTTGTGTAAAAATTCCCGAACTTTATTTTATCTTCAGCAGTTTCCAGTGTAGACAGATATATATTTATCATCTTTTTATTTTCCTCAGGTAACAAATCTTTAAATTATCTTTGTATTATATCATGTATTGTAATTGTATTAAGTCAACTGAAAAAAACGGATTTGCCAAAGCAAGAGAAAAATGGATTTTTTATTCAACATGAAAAATTACGCCTTTATAATATTATTGTTTTTCGCTGTCGTTAATGAAATCAGCACCGACTTCATTAAGAAAATCCGCAACAATAAAGCGTGGTCGCTGTTTTACTTCTGCGTAAATCTTTCCGATATATTCGCCGATTATTCCGAGACAAAGCAGCTGCAATCCGCCTATAAGCCATATTGAACACATTGTACTTGACCAGCCGTCAACCGACAGTCCAGCAACTTTTACGATAAATCCCCATATAAAAGCAATTATACTTATTACTGACATTATAAAACCCAGCGACGTTATAAGCTTGAGTGGCTTTGTACTGAATGAAGTTATTCCGTTGACAGCGAAAGAAAGCATTTTTTTCAGTGGGTACTTGCTCTCCCCTGCAAAACGTTCATGGCGTTCATAATATACATTACAGCTCTGAAAACCAATAATGGGTATCATTCCACGCAGAAAAAGATTGACTTCCCTGAAGCCTGCGAGTTCCTGCAATACCCTGCTGCTCATAAGTCGGAAATCCGCATGATTGTACACAACGTCCGCA
>CAMWVV010000003.1 GCA_947177755.1 uncultured Ruminococcus sp.
AACCTGTGACCCTCTGCTTGTAAGGCAGATGCTCTCCCAGCTGAGCTAAACCCCCACACGCTTTATTTTGTTGTCGTCTGTTCTCTGACGACTATTATATTATATCACAACTTTTCTGATTTGTCAACCCTTTTTCAGAAATTTTTTCAGAAAATTTTTCAATACTTATTTGTGGCTTTATTTCGTTGAAAAATAAGGGAGGGAGGGTACTTCCGTACCCTCATATAGAATTAATTTTCTGAATTAACTGAAGAAATAACTTCTGTAAGAAGATTTGCGGGCAACTGTTCATAACGTTCAAAGTTAAGTGTAAAGCTTCCGAGACCTCTTGTAACCTGACGGAGATAAAGTGCAAAATCATGCATTTCACGCATCGGCACTTCTGCCTGAATTGTTGTAACGCCATGCGAAACAGGTTCCATGCCAAGAACTCTGCCACGTCTTTTGTTGAGTTCGCCCATAATATCGCCTGTGTTATCGTCGGGAGCGGTTACTTTAAGCTCGCCGACAGGTTCAAGCATAACAGGGTCAGCCTTACGCAGTCCATCCTTATAAGCGATTGAAGCGGCAGTCTTGAATGCCATTTCTGAAGAGTCAACAGGGTGATAAGAACCATCCACCAGAATAGCTTTCAGACCAACAACGGGACAGCCTGCGAGTACACCCTTTTTAACGGAATCCTCAAGTCCTTTCTGTACAGCAGGAAAATAATTCTTTGGAACTGCTCCGCCGAACACTTTTTCTTCAAAAACAAGTGTATCACTTACACAAGGCTCAAATTCAATCCATACATGACCATACTGACCATGACCGCCTGACTGTTTCTTGTGCTTGCCTTCAACCTTTACTTTCTTGCGTATTGTTTCCTTATACGCAATCTTCGGAACTGTGAGATTAACATCAACGCCGAATTTATTTTTAAGTTTTGCAGCGGCAATTTCAATGTGCTGTTCACCCAAACCGCTGAGAATCTGCTCTTTTGTGTTTTCGTCCTGAATGTATGTTAAAGTAGGGTCTTCTTCCGTAATTCTCTGCATACTTGTCGAAATCTTTGCTTCATCGCCCTGTGCCTTTGCTTTTACCGCCATTGAATAGCAAGGTTTCGGGAAAGTCATGGGTGCAAATTCAACAATTCTTGAAACATCTGAAAGCGTATCGCCTGTATTTGCTGAAATCTTCGATGCCACCACAATTTCACCTGCTGATGCACTTGAAACTTCCGTCTGTTTCTTTCCGCAGAGAGTACAGAGCTTACCGATTTTTTCGGTGTTTCCTGTTGAGGAATTAACAACTTCACTATTTGAGGAAAGTTTTCCTGACATAACACGGATAAACGACATCTTACCCACAAATGCGTCTGCAACAGTCTTGAATACATAGGCGGAAAGCGGTTCGGAATCATCACACTTTATTTCTTCAACGTCCTTTGATGGCTTGTAAGCCTCCGCAGAATAAACTTCATTAGGAGCGGGGAGAAGAAGTTCAATCTCTTTAAGAAGCATATCAATTCCTGCAAGTTCGGTTGCGGAAGTACATACGACAGGGGTAATAATGCCACGGTTCATACCGTCATGAATACCGTCAATAAGTTCTTTCTGAGTAAATTCCTCACCCTCGAAAAACTTTTCCATAAGTTCATCTGAAGTTTCGGCAACGGCTTCTGAAACGGCGGCAATAAGTCCGTCAATACGATACTCAAACTTTTCGGAGATTTCAGCCGTCGGCATATCGGTTTCAACGGCATTTCCCTTTGAGTCGTATTTATATGCTTTCATTTCTATCAGATTAACGTATGAAACAATTTTGCCGTCGCTTATAACAGGAACTACAACAGGGCATACCGTAGGACCGAAAACCGTTTTAAGTTCTGTGAGGACATTAAAGAAATTAGCGTCCTTGTCGTCAATTTTGGTGACAACAAACATCTTTGATTTGCCTTGGTTTACTGCCTCATCATAGGCTTTTTTAGCTCCTACCTTTACACCCGACTTTGCTGAAACCGTAATCATGACAGTATCAGACGCACGGATTCCTTCAACCATTTCAGCGGCGAAATCAAAAAGTCCAGGGGTATCAAGAAGATTGATTCTATAGTCATTATATTCAAACGACGCGAGAGATGTTCCTATTGAAATACCTCTTTTTATTTCTTCGGGGTCGTAATCACAGACGGTTGTACCGTCAGCAGTTTTACCAAGACGGTCGGAAGCTCCTGCCTTATACAGAAGAGCTTCTGCGAGAGAAGTTTTGCCTGAACCGTTATGACCGGCAAATGCAATGTTTTTTATTTTAGTAACATCGTAAGTTTTCATAGTATATTCTCCTCTAAAATTGATTGTCGCAGTACAAACTGCATGAGACAATTATATAACATTTTTGTACAAATTGCAATAGAAGAAAATATTTTCTACATTTTATATCATTAACAAGGCAATTATTTGTTGAGATTGCACAATAATTTATCATCCGTAAATCTGAAAGATTTAACCTGACTGAATCCGACGAATATTCCGAAGTATGCCAGCCCCCAAAGAATCACAAAAAATATTATTTCGGGTATTTTTTCACCGTCTGCACCGACAAGCCGTGTAATAAGTTCAACTGCTCCCATAGTCAGAAAAGCATATATAACAGGAACTGCTATTATTTTAAAAGGTCTGAAAGGAGTTTCGGTATATTTCATTATTTTAATGAATCTTGCACAGTTTCCTATAACGTTACTTGCATAATAAGATGCCACTATACCATAAAAGCTGAATTTCGGCACAAATATAAGTACAACAGAAATTCTCACAGCATATTCCGCAAGATAATTAAGTGAAGAAAATCCCTGTAAACCCATACCCTTTATAAGTGCCTCAAGAATAATTTCCATATAGATAAACGGCACAACAGGGGCGATAATTGTAATCATTTTTCCTGCGAGTTCACCACCGCCGAGAAGTTCACCTATATTGTCGCCGAATTTCATTAAAACCGCTGAAGCAAATATTGCAAACACAAGCGTATACTGTGTAAGACGTGATGTAAGACTTTTAATGCGTTCCTTGTTTCCTGAAGCTGTGGCACGTGCCGATTCACTTACTATAATTCCTGACATGGAACACAGCACCACCGACGGAAAAAACAGTGTAGGTATTACAATAGCCTCAAATATTCCGAAACGGCTTAAAGCCTCGTTTACCGAATCACCACTTTGTCTCAGACACATGGGAATCAATGCGTCATTTGTACTGCTGAGTGCAGAAGTCAGAATACTTCCGCCCATTATAGGAAAAGCAAAAGCCATGTACTTTCTGAAATTAAGTGAACATCTTCCCGTACATTTTTCATGTGATTTTAAATATACAAAAAGACAGTAGACAAGTGAAAAAATATTGCCTGCAATTATTCCGAATATCATGATACGACAGACTGAATGTTCGTCGGGATTTGTTGCAGAAAGCGTCATAATAATTATTACCAGTGATTTTATAATAAATTCAATTATGTCACCTGCTGCGGAAACCGAAGCTTTTCGGCAGGCGTTGAAATATCCCTTGAAACACGACGACACCGCCCCCGAAATCAGAGCCAGCGGCATGAATCTTATAGCTTCCTCCATACTTGCACCGCTGAAAAACTTACTGCTTAAAGGTTCGGCGAATATAAACAGTACTGCCGAAACTGTAATACTCAGCATAAGACAGAGTTTTATACCGTGTGCAAGAATCTTATTCGGATTGGAGTGTGTTTTTCCCATTTCCTCCGAAACAAGACGACTGGTACACAAAAAAGCATTGCCATTTGATAATATTCCGGCAAGTCCTAAAAACGACCCTGTAAGTGACAGAATACCGATAGCTTCCGCACCGAGCTGTTTAGTGATAAATACATTTAACAAAAGTGCCGCCGTATCAAGAAATAACTGCATAAAGGTGAGCAGTACAGTATCTCTTACCAACCTGTTTTTAAAAAACATAACTTCCTCCCCGTTTTCTGATATAGTACATTCTATGGGGGAAGTCCGCATTTAATGACAAAAATCATACGCAACCGTAATTTTCTCCGAAATACCGCAAAAAGCAACCGTCAGTTGACAAATTGCAAAGTCTGATTGATTGCTTTTTCCGTATGTGTATGGTAGAATGATTACAGTAAAAAAATTCACAGGAGGTACATTTATATGATACTCGCAGACAAAATTATTGAACTCAGAAAAAAGGCAGGAATGTCTCAGGACGAACTCGCCGAACAGATGGACGTAAGTCGTCAGTCCGTCTCAAAGTGGGAGGGCGCACAGTCTGTTCCCGACCTTAGCAAGATACTTAAACTTTCACAGATTTTCGGAGTTTCCACCGACTACTTATTAAAAGATGATTTTTCCGAACCTGCTCCGGAAGTTTCTGAAACTCTCACAGACAGCAAACCACTCCGCCGTGTCTCAATGGAAGAAGCTAACAGGTTTCTTGCGGTGAACGCACGTTCAGCATTTAAAACGGCTTTGGGTGTGGCACTCTGTATACTTTCGGTTGTCCCTGCGAGTATATTCGACAGTGCAACTTTCAACAAACTTACTGATATTGTCTCAACAACTTTAATGTTTCTTATGGTTGCAATAGCAGTCGGACTTTTCATTTCAGCAGGTGCGGACAAAAAGCCTTTCAGCTATCTCATAAAAGAAGGTATAGACACGGTTTACGGCGTTGACGGAATGTTAAGGGAAAAGCAGTCAAGATTCTCCGTCGCACACACAAGAGATTTAATTATAGGTGTGTCAATGTGCATACTTTCAGTAATTCCTTCAACAATACTTGACGAAATATTCGATTATAACAACTTTGCCTCTAATGTCGGCACAGGTATGCTTTTCTTAATGGTAGCAGGTGGAGTATTTTTAATAGTCCGTACTAACTCAACGAAAAAGGGATTTTCAAAACTACTTGAAGAAGACAGATTCACACGTGAAAGAAAAGAACGTCAACACACAGGAGTGGGAAATATTACCGGTTATTACTGGCTTATTGTTCTTGCCGGATTCTTTGCATACAGCTTTATAACATTCGACTGGGGAAACAGCTGGATTATATTAGTTATCGCTTCAATACTTACTCCCGTGGTTTACGGAATAGAAAAGAAAATCAAACAATAATAAATAAAAGGGACTGTAAAAAGTCCCTTTTACTATTTATTCAGAAGTCTTTCTATCATGACTTTTCTGCAATCCTTTTCAAGCTTGTCGTCGAGTTTGGCAAGTTTTATAAGATTATCTGACTTTCTGTTAATACAATAACTAATCATATAGTCGGAAATTTCGGGATTCTTTGCAAGCATAGGACCATGCAGATAAGTCGCTATGACGTTCTTTTCAAAATATCCCTCTGCACTGCTCTTTGAACAGTTACCGTTGCCATAGAGTACAGAACCGAAAGGATTTTTTACACCCTGAGTTTGTCCGCCGTGATTCTCAAAGCCGACTACTTTTACGGGCTTTCCGGTAATTTCAGTTCTTATGACGATATTTCCTATACAACGCTTTTTACGGCTTGACGGTGCAATTGTGAAATAATCAAACAGTCCGAGACCCTTTATTTCGTTTCCGTCTGCATCACGGTAATACTTTCCCATAAGCTGATAACCTCCGCATATGAGAAAAAGAAAAGTACCGTTTTTATAAGCCTTTCTGATGCCGTCACGGCACTTTATAAGGTCGGCGGATATGTGCTGTTGTTCGAGGTCTGCACCACCGCCGATATATATCATATCATATTCAGGAAAATAAGGCATATTGTCCCCTGCCGAATACTTTTCAATTATACATTCAATATTACGCTTTTTACAGCGGTATTTCAGGATTTCCATGTTTCCGCTGTCACCGTATAGGTCAAGCATATCGGCGTACATATGGAGAATTTTTATTTTACTCATTGTTTTTTCCTCCGTTCTCCGAATAACGTTTAAGTGCCTGTCTCGTCGGCTGGACGGCGGTATAGTTGGCAATGACAAATTTTCTGCCCTCTGTGCGTGCAAGCTCCGCAACAGCATCATCAAGGTCGGGACAGACTGTTATTTTAGCAGGGTCATAACCTGAGCATTTTATTCTTACTGCAATATCATATGCTCTTGTACCAGAAGTCACAACTCTTGTAACACGTTCAAATATGCTGAAATTTATGTCCCATATCCAAGAAACGTCAAGACCGTCGGCTATATTATCATTCAGCACAAATAACAATTCCTTTTCGCCGTTCATTTCGTTCATAACACGCAGGGTCATATTTGCACCTACGGGATTTTTTGCAAGGTTAAGGGTTGCTTTTCTGTCGCCTAACATGAAATTTTCCATGCGTCCGTTGTTGACGGTATACGTGGAAATAACGCCGTTCGTTATGCCCTGCTTTATTTTATAGAGTTTTGAAACAGACGCAACAGCAGTCATATTATAGACATTATAAATGCTGTTGAGTTTCGGGGAATACTTATGACCGTCAGCCGTGAAAACAGGCTTTTCGAGGTCAATTTTACTTGCTGTTACATACGGCTCGTAATTGCCGAAACCGCAGTTTCTGCATATAAATTTTCCTATGTGAGAATACTGATAATATTCATATTCAAGCGGTTCACTGCAAAACGGACAGAAATGTCCCTCAGAGGCTTCAAAAATCTTATCCGTAGCAAATTTATATGGTTCTGCATGAAAATACCTG
The DNA here is from genome assembly GCA_947177755.1 of uncultured Ruminococcus sp. Lineage (GTDB taxonomy): Bacteria > Bacillota > Clostridia > Oscillospirales > Ruminococcaceae > Ruminococcus. Next base: position 6,687 of record CAMWVV010000003.1, read on the forward strand.
ACGTTTTTATTTTTCGGATTTGCACGTCCTAAACGGGCGGTGTTGGGGTCGTCGCCGTTGAGAATAAGATTTCCGTCAAAAGTCTTACAGAAACTGTTTACTTTATTAATAAGCGTTTCCATTTCGCCATTACGGTCAAGCTGGTCACGGAAGAAGTTCAGGACAACAAGCGTTTCAAGTTTCATCTGTGAGTAGACAACGGGTATATGGGATTCGTCAGTTTCAAGAATGAGATAATCAGCCTTTACCCGTCCCGACATATCGCAGTGACGAAGCAACAGCGAACATATACCGGTATCAAGGTTATTTCCCTCACGGTTTATAATTATCTTCTTACCGCTCTTTTCAAAAAGCTGTGCAATGCAGTTTGTGACGGAAGTCTTGCCGTTCGTTCCCGTAACTGCAATAATCGGACATTCAACCTTGAAAATCGAACAGCATTTCTGTCCCGACAAGTGCCACAGAATAATCCCAGGGAGATTGCCCGCATTTCTGCCGAGCAGATTAAGAATTTTTACAATTATTTTTCCTGTTAATATTAATAATCTTTTCAATTCAAATCCTCCGTTTTATTTTTTTATAATTATAGCAGAGATTACGCAGAATGTCAAACACAAACTTGACATATATATTATAATGTGGTATAATTTCAGCTATAAAGCAAAAGAAAGGATTTTTTTACAATGGATTTTATTGAAGTACTTAAAGCCGTCGTACTGGGCATAGTCGAAGGCATAACAGAATGGCTTCCCATAAGCAGTACGGGACATCTGATACTCGTCGATGAGTTTCTTAAACTAAACGAAACAGACGATTTCAAGGAGATGTTTGACGTTGTAATTCAGCTTGGTGCGATTATGGCAGTGGTGCTGATTTTCTGGAAAAAACTTTTTCCGTTCGGCAAGGAAAACAACCCTCACCCACTAAGCAAGGACGGCTTCGGAGCGTATGTCAAGACAGATATTTTTCAGATGTGGTTCAAGGTTCTTGTGGCGTGCGTACCTGCTGCCGTAATCGGACTGCTTTTTGATGAAAAATTCAACGAACTTTTCTATAACCCGTGGACTGTTGCAATTGCACTGATAGTATTCGGTATAGCGTTCATAATCGTCGAAAACTGGAACAAGGGCAGAACTTCCAAAGTAAACACCATTGACGACCTCACCTATAAAATGGCTCTTATTATAGGCGTATTTCAGCTTATAGCGGCGGTTTTCCCAGGCACTTCACGCTCAGGTGCTACAATAGTAGGTGCTTTGCTGATAGGCATTTCAAGAACCGTGGCGGCTGAATTTACATTCTATCTTGCCGTTCCTGTAATGTTCGGTGCAAGTCTGCTGAAAATCATCAAGTACGACGGCGGATTCACAAGCCAGCAAATTATGATACTTGTTACAGGTATGGTTATAGCTTTTGTAGTATCAGTCTTTGTAATAAAGTTCCTCATGGACTACATAAAAAAACACGATTTCAAGGTTTTCGGCTGGTACAGAATCATTCTCGGTGCATTGGTACTGCTCTACTTTGCACTCGTTAAATAAAAATACGGCACTTTCGGTAAAACGAAAGTGCTTTTTTGTTGACATTTCTATTTGTACATGATATAATTTACTAAAACAATCAAAGGAGAAATCTATGCTTGCTTATTATTACTATCCTTTTTCCGATAATCATAATTTCACAGAATATACAAGAAATGATTTAACGAATCCCTCAAAAGTCGAGGAACTTTTTGATTACTGTCAGATTCTTGAATCGTATATCACAAAATCAGGCTGGGAATTTTTAATTAGTTATTATGGTTATGAAAAACTTTATGAAATTGACAAAAAAAGCGGTTGGTTCGATGCTGAAACACTGAACGATTATATATTATATGTTCAGTCAGATATGAACAGCCATACAGGAGATTAATATGAATAATAACGATTTCAGACAGCATTGTATAAATATTCTGCATGAAGCAGGTGTAGACGATTATGAAAAACGTATTTATATTGTCAATCCTATAATTGAAAAAAACAAACCCTATAATTCTTGTGATGACATTATGAGGCTTGTTATACTTCCTGAAACAAGAAAATGTACATTTAAAGGTATGATAGGTCTATTCACTATATTTGAGGGCTATTATCCGTGCTGGATTGACGTGAGTATTACAGAAAATAATATTGAAATGGACACCAGTCTACGTATGCGGAAATTAAAAAATACAAAAAATATCGGCGAAAACCACCCGTTCAGAATAAAGGTGATAAAATGAAAAACGGAAAACGTTACAGACAATACAAGGCACGAATCAGAAAATTAAGCAGATACGGCACAATGTTATTTTCAGTATGTAAGAATTGCAACGGAAACAATACATTATATTATGACAGGTTTGACGCTGTATACTGTCTTTTCTGTGATGAATGGCTTGAAGAAGCCTGCGGAGACCCTTCGTGTCCGTATTGTTCAAAAAGACCTGCCACGCCGTCTGAGGCTTTTTTCAATGAGAAAATACAATATGACAGTTACAGAAAAGATAATCTCCGCATAAAGTACCAAAGCAGGTACTTCGGAAAACTCAAACACGAAACAAAAGCCCGAGAAAATTAATTCTCAGGCTTTTTTGTTATTTCTTGGAAATAATTGTATCATCTTTTTTATAAATGCTGTTTTCGGGAATTACGCCACGCACACAGCTTGTCGGGTAAATATTTGAGTTGCGACCAACTATAGTTCCAGGGTTAAGAACACTGTTACAGCCTACTTCTACATAGTCGCCGACCATAGCACCGATTTTCTTTATACCTGTTTCAAGAGTTTCACTGCCTGATTTTATCACGACATTTGTTTTGTCGGACTTGACATTGGACGTAATAGAGCCTGCTCCCATATGCGACTTATAGCCTAAAATGCTGTCACCTACATAATTATAGTGAGGAGTCTGAACGTTGTCAAAAATAATGACGTTTTTCAGCTCGACGGAATTTCCTATAACACAGTTTTTACCGACCAATGCACTTCCACGTATAAAGGCACAGTGACGGACTTCTGTTTCCGCACCGATAATACAAGGCGAACCTATATAAGCCGTCGGATAGACATTGGCTGTCTTGTGAATCCATACGTTTTCAAAAGGATTGTCATATTCGTCACGGGGAAGAGTTTTTCCGAGTTCGATAATAAATTCACTTATGCCCTTGAGAGCTTCCCACGGGTATGTAAACTTACTGAGATAATCAGCCGATGCAGTATGACTTAAATCATACAAATCGGAAATTTTAACATTATTCATATATTTCAGCTCCGATTCTTAAAAATTGTACAATAATATTATAATACTATATCTGATAATTGTCAAGTATTAATTAATATTCGGATAATTTATTGTTTTCGTCTTTACTTTTATTATATAATATGATAGAATATAACTGTTGCAATCTTACAGTTAAAAAATACAAAAAGGGAGTTTCTTTATGAAAAAAAGTCTTTTGAATAAAATCAGGAAAAAAATGTTTTTTGCTGCGGTAACGGCTCTTGGAATAACAATGATGTGTACTTCCTGTCAGGGAAATGACGAACCACAGGAAGAAGACCTGCCTGTTATAGCTGACAACAGTCAGATTTCAGAAACAAGCACAACAGCAGAAACACAAAGTGAAACAACAGAAACAACCGTTGCAGCAGTCGAAACACAGGCATATTCCATTGAATTACAGACAACAACAATAGTAACTACAGTATCCGCAAAAGAAATAAGTGTACCTATGGGTACACAGGCAGAAGTAACAAAACCGCCTGTGACACATTATGATAACTGGCCGTCTGAATATTCAACAACAACCGCAGACGGCACGGCAGTTACAGGCATTGAAGAAGATACAACAATTTCGTCTTCTGTCGGAACAGCTTACAGCCAGTCACCAAACAGCAGTTTTTATCAGGAAAGACTTTTTATAGCGGGCGATTCAATCGCTTATGGCTTTAATGCATACGGACTTATTCCGTCAGAACACAGCATAGCCAAAGAATCGGTTTCAATGTGGAACCTTGATTATTTTACATTCAATACAGGTGTAGGGCTTGTTGATACAGTCGAATATATGCACCCCGAACTTCTTTATATGTCAATGGGTATTAATGATGTGAACTGCTCTACACCTGAACAGTTTGCCGAAAGATACCAGACTGTTATAAATCAGATTCGTGACAGAGTACCGGATATAAATATTATAGTTGCAGGAATAACCCCCGTTACAAATGAATCAGACTTTGCAAGCAATGACACGATATGCTCATTCAATACGGCACTGAAAAATATGATATCCGCACTGAACTCAAACCGTGTATATTATTTTGACGCTTATTCCGTACTTTCAGACCCTGCCACAAACGCACTTCGTCCCGAGAATACAGGAGGCGACGGAATACATCTTACAACACAGTGCTATTATGACACTCTAAATGCACTTTTCACTTTTCTTGACAACACACCTGTCAAGTCCAATATCGAAAAATCGGAATCAGAAGTATAATAATATAGACAGACATTATTCAAGGAGTATTTCAGTATCATGAAAATATCTAAACTTTCAGGCAGAATAACAGCAGTCCTCATGATTATTTTTATATTTTCTTTTCTGATACTTACTGTTATTGAAAAAAAATCTGACAAATCTGTAAGTGAAAACCGTAGTCTTGCACCAATGCCTCATCTGTCGCTTGAATCACTTTCCGACGGAAGTTACGGCAGGGAACTGGAAGCATATATGGCTGACCATTTCGCATACAGGGATAAATGGGTTTCCGCAAAAGCAAAAATTGAATCTGATATGTGTGAAAATATTGTAAATGGTGTTTATGTCGGAGATGACAGACTTCTTGATGCTGATATTTCGAAACGGCATATTTCGGAAAAAAATGTCAATGCTATAAATAAATTTACGAAAAATTACAGCGGAACAGTCTACTTTACGGCAGTTCCTACATCGTCAGGAGTTTATGGTGACGTTCTGCCTGAATATCTTCTTTCCAATACGGAAAAAAATCAGATAGACTGTCTTTACAGTTCTCTTAACGAAAGTATAAGAAAAATTGACACCTACAATATACTTAAAATGCTTAATGAAAGTTATATTTATTATCGAAATGATACAAAGCTGACAAGTTACGGGGCTTATTATGTTTACAGAACAGTAATTCAGAAACTCGGTTTTCAGCCGTCAGCTTATGATAAGTACACCATAAAGCATATTACAAGTGATTTCAGAGGGAATCTCTACAGCAGGTGTCTCTATAACGGTACAAAGTCCGATATAATTGATATTTACAGTTATGCAGGAGGAGCAGAAACAACAAGCTGTACCGCATATAAAAACAACGGCGTGAACTACAGAAAAACCCTTAATGATACGGATTTTCTTGAAAGCGGGAATATGTACAGAATGTATCTCGGTGAGGAAGTACCTTTTATCAAAATCAAGACTTCCGTTAATAACGAGAAAAAGCTTCTTCTTATAAAAGACAGTTATGCTGACTGTTTTATACAGTTTCTGATACAGCATTACAGTGAAATTGCTGTGATTTCACCCGAACATATGGAGAAAAACATAAATTATTTCGTTGACCCGAATAATTATGAACAGGCACTTTTTCTGTTCGGTATTGACAGCATGAACAATGAAAAATTATTTGAAATGATAAATAAATGATTTTAACAGAAAAGGAACGTGAACAGAATGAAAGCACTTGTAACAGGAGCAACTTCAGGAATAGGAAAGTGTATCGCAGAAAGTCTGCACAGACGTGGCTGGGAGCTTGTCCTTACGGGCAGAAATGAAAAGGTTCTGAAAGAACTTCAGAAAAAATTCGGGGAAGGAACGGAAATAATTAAAGCCGAACTTTCGGAAAGAAACGAAGTCTTTAAAGTTTATGAGTTCTGTAAGGACAAGAATATTGATATGCTTGTAAACAATGCAGGATACGGTATTTTCGGAAAATTCGACGAAACAGACCTGAACGACGAACTTGATATGATTGATGTGAATATTACCGCACTTCATATTCTTACAAAACTTTTTCTGCGTGACTTCAAAAAACAGAACAGCGGATTTATTCTTAATGTTGCGTCTGTGGCAGGTTTCATGACAGGACCGCTTCTGTCGTCTTACTACGCCTCAAAAAATTATGTTCTCCGCCTTTCACTTGCAATTGCCGAGGAACTGCGTCGGGAGCGTTCAAACGTTACTATAACCGTACTTTGCCCCGGACCTGTAAACACAAATTTCAACAACAGAGCAGGTGTTAATTTCAGTGCAAAGCCGATTTCTCCGGAATATGCCGCAGAATATGCACTGAAAAAACTTTTTCAGGGAAAATGTCTTGCCGTTCCGTCACTCACTGCAAAAGCCTGTGCTTTCGGACAGAGATTTGTACCGCACAGACTTCTTTCCGCAATAACCTATAATGTACAGTATGCAAAGAAAACTGCTGACGGCAAGAGCAGGGCAGTTGAAAAATGAGGGATATAAGTTATCGTGTTGCTCTCGGAGGAATAGTGTCCGCACTTTGTCTTGCCGCAATGTTCTTTGCAGGAATCATGCCTGCTCTCTATCTTCTTCTGCCTATGATTGCAGGGGTGCTTATGATGATAATTGCAGTTGAGGTAAACACAGGCTGGGCTATGCTTACTTATATAGCAGTCAGTATTCTTTCGCTGTTCATAACATTCGACAAGGAAGCCGCACTTATTTTTATCATGCTTTTCGGACATTATCCCGTACTGCGTTTTTATATAGACAGGATTCGGAGACGTTTTCTGCGGAATACGGTCAAATTTCTGATTTTCAACATATGTGCGGTTGTTTATTTTTATGTTACCGTCTATATATTCGGTCTTGACCAGATGCTTGACGAATTTGGTGAAATAGGAAAGTACGGGAGTTATATAATGCTTGCACTCTGCAACGTAATTTTTGTACTCTATGACATGAATCTTGATTTGTGCTATAAAATATACAAGGTCAGACTGATGCCGAAATTCAGAAGAAAAAGATAGACTGCACATGATTATATGTGCAGTTTTTTAGTTGCCTGCGGATAACATACTTGACTTTTTATAATAGTTAGTGTATACTAATATTAGTGAAAACTAACAAATGGAGGTTAAAAAAATGAGTGTAGTAATTGTAGGCGGTAATGACTGCATGATTAGAAAATATAAAGAACTTTGTGAACAGTATAAATGCAGTGCCAAAGTTTTCACACACATGAAAACAGACCTTAAAAGAAAAATCGGCACTCCCGACCTGCTTGTATTATTTACGGGAACTATGTCGCATAAAATGGCACGGTGTGCAATAAGTGAAACAAAAGGACTTCAGACACGTATAGAACGTTCTCATTCAAGTTCTGTTTCGGCTTTGAAAAATATTCTTGAAACACACACATCTGATAAAAAATAAAAGCAATAACAAAACATCTCGGGAAATCCATTAAATTCCCGAGATGTTTTGCTATACTATTTTCTGCTCTCCGCACAAATCCAGCTTGTACCATCTTTTGTGTGAATTTTCACATCTTTAAAACCTGCATTTTCAAGGAGATTTTCAAATTCTTCAGGTGTCGGATTGAAAAGATTATATTTTCTTATGTTTTTTATTTCATCTTCAGAAAGCTCCGCACCGCCGTATATGTCCGCAACAATAAGGAAAGTTCCGTTTTCGGCAAGAACCCTGTAAACCTCTTTCAAATCTTCCTGCGGATTTTTCCAGAAATAAAAACTCTCAACCGTTATTATCCTGTCAAAAGAATTATCTTCAAACGGAAGATTTTCTACTGAAGCTTCAATTATGTCCATTTTTCCGTCAGAAATACTTTCTGCATTGTGTTGACTGCTCATCTTTACGGAAACTGCTGAATAGTCAACGCCTGTAAGATGTCCGCCGTTTATTTTTTCCGCCATTCGTCTGAGAGTTTCACCGCCTCCACAGCCTATGTCAAGAACGTTTTCATTTCCCGAAAACTCAAAAAATTCCAATGCCCAGCCTGTCACAGCATAGTGTGATTCATTCATTCTGTTAAGCATTTCCTCACCTGCTGTACCCTGCGGTTTAGCAGGATTTCCCAGTTCGGTTACTGACTTTTCATAATTATCACTCATCTTCTGTACTCCTTTTAAAGACAATCTGTCGGAGTTTCCTCCGACAGAATTATTAATTATTCTACTGTAACGCTCTTGGCAAGGTTTCTCGGCTTGTCAACGTCATAACCCTTTGCAACAGAAACATAATATCCTAAAAGCTGTAACGGTATTACAGAAAGACTTCCTGCAAAAAGCGGATTTGTCTGCGGAATATATACAGTGAAGTCCGCAGTATCTTCTATGTTATAGTTTCCGTAAGTCGTAAGTCCCATAAGCGAAGCACCACGGCTCTTTACCTCAACCATATTGCTTACAGTCTTTTCGTATAAATCGGGCTGTGTAAGTACGCTTATAACAAGTATACCGTCCTCAATAAGACTGATAGGACCGTGTTTGAGTTCTCCTGCTGCGTATGCCTCAGAATGAATATAGCTGAGTTCTTTCATTTTGAGACTGCCTTCAAGACTTATAGCATAATCAATACCACGTCCGATAAAGAAAGCGTCCTTTGCATTGGCAAGTTTATTGGCAAACCACTGTATTCTCTCTTTATCTTCAAGGATTTTTTCTATTTTTTCGGGAATAGTGTAAAGTTCTTCAATCATTTCATTACAGTATTCCGATGTGATTTCCTCTCTTGCAACTGCAAATTTCATGGCGAGCAGATACCCTGCAATAAGCTGTGTACTGTAAGCCTTTGTTGTGGCAACTGAAATTTCAGGACCTGCAAGAGTATAGAAAACATTGTCCGCCTCACGTGCGATTGATGAGCCTACAACGTTTACAATGCCGAGAGTTTTAACACCACATTTCTTTGCCTGACGAAGTGCCGCAAGACTGTCTGCTGTTTCTCCTGACTGGCTTATAATTATAACAAGACTGTTTTCGGCAAGTTTCATTTTTCTATACCTGAACTCCGAAGCAAGTTCAACTCTTACAGACAACGAGGTAAGTTCTTCCATTACGTACTGAACCGCCATTCCTACATAATAAGCTGAACCACACGCAACAACATAAACCTTATTCAGATTCTTTATTTCATCGTCTGTAAGACCTACTTCGCTGAAATCTATCCTGCCGTCCTTTACAACGGAATTTATTGTATCACGTACAACTTTGGGCTGTTCATGAATTTCTTTCAGAATGAAGTGTTCATAGCCTCCCTTTTCGGCAGATTTGGCGTCCCACTTTATTTCTGTCAGTTCCTTTTCGATTTCCTCACGGTCGATATTATAAAAAGTAACTTTTCCCTTTTCAAGCTTTGCAATTTCCATATTGCCGATATAGTAAACGTTTCTTGTATATTTAAGAATAGCAGGAACGTCAGATGCAACATATGTTTCGCCGTCTGCTATACCTATAATCATAGGGCTTTCCTTACGTGCGGTATAAATTTCTTCGGGACAGTCGCTGAACATAACGGCAAGTGCATATGACCCTCTTATTCTTATCATTGCACGTGCGATTGAATCAACAGGTCCGAGATTATACTTTTTATAGTAGTAATCAATAAGTTTAACGGCAACTTCCGTGTCTGTCTGTGACTTGAAAGTATATCCGCTCTTTGAGAGTTTTTCCCTGAGTTCCTGATAATTTTCTATAATGCCGTTGTGAACGCATATAACGCTTTCGTCGTCACTGCAATGCGGGTGAGCATTAAGGACGGAGGGTTCTCCGTGTGTTGCCCACCTTGTATGACCGATACCGCAGCAGCCTTTTACAGCCTCACCGTCGTTTGTCATTTCCTTGAGAACTTTAAGCTTTCCCTTTGTTTTTACAACTTCTGTTTCATTTTTACCGTCACGTACCGCAATGCCTGCCGAGTCGTATCCCCTGTATTCAAGTTTTGAAAGACCGTCAAGCAGAATCGGGGCAGCTTGTTTGCTTCCTGTAAAGCCGACTATTCCGAACATAATTTTTTCCTCCAGATGTATATTATTAAAAGTAAGTCTGTTTTTGAGGGTCAGAAAACCCATGATAATATTATATAGTAAAAACGATAATTTGTCAACCTGATAAAAGACGGACAAATAAATGTCATTATATATAAATTATTTCTATATAAAAACGATGCAGTACAAAAATACTGCACCGTTTCATATATATTCAGTTTAAAATGTCATTATCATCAAACGGGTCGCCACATTCGGGGCAGAATTTCGGCACGTTTGAAGGGTCGGACGGTTTCCAGCCGCATTTGTCACAGCGGTAAACCTTATTATTTCCCGACGGCTTCGGTTTACCACATTCCGCACAGAATTTTCCTGTGTTTTCAGCACCGCATGAACATTTCCAAGAACCTGAAACGGCAGGCTTCGGTTTTCCGCAGTTCGCACAGAACTTTCCCGTATTTTCAGTACCGCATGAACATTTCCAAGAACCCGAAACGGCAGTCTTCGGTTTTCCGCAGTTTGCACAGAATCTTCCCGTATTGTCAGTACCGCAGGAGCATTTCCATGTGTTTACACTGTTCTGCTGTGAACCCATCTGGAAAAGACCTTGTGGATTAAAACCACCCGACTGCTGAGCCATATTCATTCCGTAGAATCCCATAGCCGCACCGCCTGCATTTCCTGCTGCTGCCGTCATTGCGTTAGCCTGAGCATTTATAAGTGATGCAGCGGCATTTGTTGTATTTCTGTTCCATGCCGTATCTTCAAACTTCTTTATTCTTTCCTCGTCGTCCTTTGAAATAGTAACCGAATTAATCGCAACGGAAACAATTTCCAGACCTCTTTTTTCATTCCACTTCGGAGAAAGAACACTGTCCATAGCGTCGGAAAGTTCCATTGTATGTGCAGGAAGTTCGTCATATCTTATACCTGAAGCCGAAATTTTAGCAAATGCAGGATTCAGAGCATTCAGAAATTCGGACTTTAACTGCTGGTCGATATTTGAACGTGTATACACACTTGAAACATTTCCGCAGACATTAGTATAAAAAAGCAACGGGTCACTGATTTTATACGAAAAAACACCGTTACAGCGAACGCCTACAGTAAAGTTTCTGCCTATATCCTCATAAGTCATTCTGAACGGCACGGGATTCTGTGTACCGAATTTGTTATCTGTAATTTCCTTGATATTGAAGAAATAAATTCTTTGGTCGTGTGCAGTATCTCCGCCGTAAGAAATACGCTTGCCTATCAGCTTGAAAGTTTCTTTGATGTTGCTTCCGAGATTTCCGCCGAAAAGACTTGGTTCTGTTGACATATCATAAGTATATTCACCGGGAACGGCACACATTTCAACTACTTGTCCCTGGTCAACAATAATCATGCACTGACCGTCGCTTACAGCGACAGTGCTTCCGTTTGTAATTATATTGTCGTTTCCTTTATTTGAAGAAAACAAACCCGTTCTTTTTTTGCCCTTTACAACAAGAACATCAGCAGGAATAGCGTCGCAGTAAAAAAATTCCTTCCAAGTATCGCCGAATGCTGAAGCTGTTGCTGTAACAGCAGCCTGAATAAGTCCCATAAAAATTAGCCCCTTTCATAACTAAATAATTCAAAGATTATATATGCATAGTAATTATAACATATTCTGATGAAAATTGCACGGCTTTTTATGAAATTTTCCGCAAACTTTCATAATTTTTTATTTTAATCTATTCCCAGTCTTTCCAGACATCCGCACAATAGCCTACAGTTGCATTTTTTCCGTTTCGGACAACAGGGGTTTTTATAATATGCTGATTTTCAAAAACCTTTTCTTTCTTGTCGCTGTCCGAAAGATATTTAATCAGTGTAAGCAAATCCTTGTCTTTGCAGTTTTCGTCAATCATGGAATCAATACCGCCGACTGACTGCTTTATACTGTTAAATTCTCCCCTGCTCATGCCTTTTTCTTTCATGTCGATTAACTGATACTTAATACGGCGTTCCTTGAAAAAACGTTCTGCCTTTCTTGTATCGGAACACTTTTTAGTGCCGAAAATCTGTATATTCATTTAGTCCTCCTGTCTGAAAGCAACACTGTTTATATCTTCTGCCTGCCTTGTAAGTTTAAATTCAATACTGTGCAGGTCAAGACCGTTCTGTGCAAAATAGAGGCGTATCGCCGTAAAGCGTGAGAACATGGGAACTTCCTTAGAATATGATATGGGTTTACCGCCTGTACCGTTCCATGTGAAAGTACCGCTTGCCGTACCCATTACAAAGATAGTTACAGGAATCTGTGCAAGTTCTCCCTGCTCAGACGAAGCGGTAATTGTGATATTATACCAGCCTGCATTGTTCACAATCAATGCAAAACTGTAATTACCACCCTTTTCAGATTTCACTTCACTGAGGTCAAGCCTTAAATCCCCGTCAATCTCATAGAATATTACAGGTGAATCGTCTGTGTTTTCACTTTCGGGACGATTTATTATTTCAACTGTTTCTTCTTCTCTGCAAAGTCTTTTCATAGCGTTCGTATTCATAAGGAAACGACATATATTAATTGCATTTCTTTGCAGTTCACATCTTTTCAGTCTGCCGTTTTCCAGTTCTTCAAGCGTGTCGTCGTCACCTGACGCACCGTCTGCACATACCATATAAACATCATTCTGTGCAATCGCCATTGACGCAAAGTCTGTTTTGTTCGGTTCACCGCCACGGACGTTTATATTTGCCCACCAGTCCGTCATTGTGAATCCGCTGAATCCCCATTCATTGCGGAGAATCGTTGTGTTGAGGTCAAAATTTCCCGCTGTCCATAAACCGTTGACAGAACCGTAAGTTGTCATGATACTGTCAGCATTTCCCGATTTTACAGCCATTTCAAAACCTTTCAGGTAAATTTCACGCAAAGCACGCTCTGAAATTACAGAATCAGCAAAATGACGGCTTGTTTCCTGATTGTTTCCGCAGAAATGCTTTATAGTTCCTGTAACTCCCGAATTATGAAGTCCGTTAAGTTCGGCGGAAGCCATTGAACCGCTAAGAAAAGGGTCTTCCGAAAAATACTCGAAATTTCTTCCGTTGAGAATAAAACGGTGTATATTCATTCCGGGACCAAGCAGACAGTCCACTTTGTTTGCAGTCATTTCAAGTCCCATAAATTCAAAAAGTTCCTTTACAAGTTCACTGTTGAAAGTTGAAGCTATCATAGTACCGTTTGGCAGACTGAAAGCTTTTGTACCGCAGTCAAGTCTCATTCCCGACGGTCCGTCAGAACAACAGCCAGCAGGTATTCCGAAATTAACAAGATTGTCGGAAACACCGCCGAATGCTGAAGCCGTACCTGCCGTAACTCTCGGACTGCCCATACCCTCGCCACGAATTATACACGAAAGGTCATAATCCGAAAACTGTGCAATAAATTCTTCCATAGTGTTTCTGCCGTTTTTAACATCAGAAAGTTTTATACCCACGTCTCCTGTATAAGTGATTTCCACAGGAAGATTGTCAATGCGTCTTTGCCGTTCGTCGACTTCATTTAACGGAACGTCCTCAGTTTCGGGAATAAATCCGTTTTCTGTCATTACTGCTTTAATTCTTCTGAAAGGAATAACAGGTGACATTGCCTGTGAACATTCATACAAAACTTCTGTTTCGGGATTTACATAAATATCAGCCGTCTTTAAATTCCTTACGCTGTCGCCGACAAGGAATTTATATTCTCCCTTTTCAAGAACCCAGCAGAATCTGTGACCCGTAACGCCTGAATCGTCATAAGATGCAACATCATAATAATTTACCTTTATTTCAAGAATCTGTGACTCATTTGGTGCAAGGGTCTTTGTCTTTGCAAATCCACACAATACTTTTGCAGGCTTGCCGAGTTTGCCCTGTGCCTGTTCACAATATACCTGCACAACTTCCTTACCGCTGCAATTACCTGTATTGGTTACTTTTACACAGAAAACAATAGAATCTTCGCTATAAATATTTCTGTCGGGTTTTATTTCAAAGTCGGTATATGAAAGACCGTAGCCGAAAGGATAACGCACTTTGTCCTTTGCGAACGTTTCAAACCAGCGGTATCCCACATATATATCTTCACAATAAAAATTTCTTTCGCTACTGCCGAAATTTTCATAAGCAGGATAATCACTGATTTTATATGCAATAGTTTCAGGGAGTTTTCCGCACGGACTGATTTTTCCGGTAAGAATATCCGCAGTGCCTGTACCTCCCGTCATACCGCCCTGCCATACATAAAGAACAGAATCAGGATTATATTTATCAACAAATGACATATCAACAATACCGCCGACGTTCAGCAGTACAATAACCTTGCTGAAAGCTCTGCGGACTTTTGCAATCATTTCATTTTCCTTGTCGGTGAGAAGATAAGAACCTTTTTCGACTTTTGTGTCTTGTTCCTCTCCTGCGGTACGTCCGATTATTATAATTGCCGTTTCACTTTTTTCGGAAGCACTTCTGACCGTTTCGTCATCAAGCGGCATTTCCTCCTGTGACCACGGCTCACTGCCCCAGCCTGCTCCCATGTCATAAGGATTAAGCTCGTCCCATTTTCTGTAAATTTCAAGAAGTTCTTCATTTATTCTGATGCCTGCTTCAATAAGTCCGTCGACTATTCCGGTAACCTTTGAAACATTAACCATACCGCCCGAGCCTGTACCGCTTTTATAATAATGGAGCTGGATTCTTCCGAAAACTGAAACAGTTCCATCACTTTTCAGCGGAAGTGCGTTGTTGTCGTTTTTCAGCATTACAATACCTTCAGCAACAGTTTTTTCGGCTGTTTCAAGATATTTATTCCAGTCAAGTGTTTTCATTAAATAATACCTCCTTAGACAATATATTGCTGTACACATATTATACCAATTATTTATGTCAATTTCAATACCTTTTATAAAAAAACACAAAAATTCCATTGCATATAAAAAAGCCCGAGGTTTTTACAAAGTCCACGGGCTGTTGTTTTGATTTTTCGGAAAACTCCTACAGTGTCATAAGAATCATTCCTGAACTTCCGTTATAGGAAATAAGTGCAGTACATACCGCAAGAAGCACAACAGTTATTAAAGGTGAAAGTATTTCCATAACAATTTTCAGTTTTGTCTTTCCCGAACGCATAAGCATATTTCTGAAAAGGCTTGTTGAAAAATACATACATATAAGTAACAATACTATATAGTATTTAAGCAGATACAGCGTCTGTGAATCTGCAAAGACTTTGTTTCCGCCGAGCATGGCAAGAAGATAACGCAGTGAATATGAAACATTTTCCCCTGAAAGAAAAACCGCACATATCATTGTTACCGCATAGGTGTAAATTATTCCTGTAGCCTTCAGAAGTTTCATACGCCATATAAGTTTTTCAATCACTATGGACAAACCGATAAAAAAGCCCCATAACAAACCGTTTGTATCAAATCTGTACCAGAAGCCGACAGCACACCATACCAGTATAAATACTATTTTCTTGTAAATATGTCCCCTGCCCAGTTCGCATAACGGTTTTGAAAAATAACGTCTGAACCAGCATATTATCTGAATGTTCCAGTTTCCTGCAAAATCACGTATTCTTGTACTGAAAACGGGATAGTTGAAACTTTGCGGAAATCTGAACCCGAAACAGTAACCAACGCCTATACCCATATCGGCGAAACCCGACAGCGTAAAATAAAGACAAAGCAGATATGCTGTCATTCCGAGCCATGCATTGAGAGCAGACATTTCCCATACGTCAACGCTTTTTACCGCATTATAAAGCATATACATGGTATCGGCGGCAATAACCTTTTTAACAAGTCCCTTTACAAAAATTGTAAATCCCATGCCGATTTCCGATAAATCACATTTGTGGCTTCTTAACATTTTTCTGAAAGTAGTGTATCTTATTACAGAACCCATTATTATTCTCGGAAACATCATTATATAAAGTCCGAATTTTATTAAATCACGCTCCGCACGCATATGCTTTTTATAAATGTCAATAAGATACCCGATTGCCGAAAGTGTGAAAAACGATATTCCGACGGGAAAAAATTCCTCGGGTATATGGAAATTTTTTCTCAGAAATGCAAATGATTCTGTCCTGAATATGAAAATCATGATTATATCAAAAGATATTCCCGAAACCATAGATATTGCGGACAGAATTTTTTTGTCACGCAGTATCCATATAAACGCCCCTGCTATATAGTTTACAATTGTATATAATATCATAAACTCAAGAAATTTCAGACTGTTCAATGCACAGAATATCATACTGAGAACAAAAAGCACGGTTTTTTTTAGACTTTCAGGCGTAATCATATAAATAAGAAGTGATAACGGAAAAAATCCGTATATAAACAGCAGACTGCTATATAACATCGTCTTTCTCCTTAATCTTCCTGATATATTCGGCAAGTTCACCGCTGTCCATCATAGTATTCAGAACATCAACAAGCGAACCTGCCGACATAAGCGAAGGAAGTCCAAGACTTTTCTGGAGCTTTTCACGGAGCTTTTTACTTTCATTTCCTCCGCTCAGTCCTAATTCATACAGCGTGAACTTTGTTATATCTGATTTCCAGTTACTTTCGGAAGCTGTCACCCCCGATTTCTCAAACGCTGAAACAAGTGTTTTCACGTCTATGCCCTCAACGCCCAGTTTACCCTCCGCCGACGGTTTTTCCTTTCTTTTTTCCTTTCCGAAAACGTCGGGAATATATACATTGATTATTCTGCCTTTTTTTACAGCACCTTTTATATAACCCCTTATTTTCCGCCCTGCACTGTCTGAATCGGTAAGTATTATTATACCTGTTTTCTGTGCATAGTAACGGATAAGTTCAAGTTTTTCCCTGTCCCTGAAAATCCCGAACCCGTTCGTAACTATTATTACAGCATCAACTACTGAAGAAAGTTTTATCTTGTCATATTTCCCTTCAACAATTACAGCTTCATTAATTTTTATCATCGGAATCCTCCGTTATTTAGTCATAAGCATTTTTGTGACCGCCTGTTCAAGTACTGTTTTTTCGTCGGCTGACGTTGAATTAAGCTGTACCGCTGTGTCACGCAGAATTTTTATACACGAGCGTATGCGTGCGGTACTCATTCGTGAAGAGTCCCTGAAAGCGTTTCTGACCTTAAATTCCCATATATAAGAATAATCATTCATAACGTCGGCTGTGCTTTTTCCCGAATTTCTCGCACACGAAGCCCTGTAAAGGTCAAGAAAAGAGTTGGTTATATTTGCCAGAACACTGCCACGGTTATTTTTATCGGTCATCAGTTCATCAAGGGCATTGAAAGCCGATTGTCTGTTAAAAGCAGAAACAGCGTCTGCAAGATTGAAAACGGTCACACTGCTCTGACGGTGGACAAGCAGTTCAAGTATTTTCCTTGTTATCTCTTTTCCCTGAGTGTACGCACAAAGCTTGTCAATTTCATTTTCAACCGTCAGAACATCATAAAGACACATATCAGCCAGTTCCCTTGCATTTGCAGTGGAAATAGTTCCTCCCCTTGCCGAAACTTCCGAAACAATGAATTTTGACATCTCCGAAGCAGACAGCAGACCCATTTCACAGACCGTGCCGTTTTTCCCTATAAAATCAGCAAGTTTTTTGTTTTTGTCGGTTATTTTGCCTTTTTTTGTCCTGACCTCAAAACCCGTTACATTAAATATAACTACCGTCTGCGGAGGGACTTCCTTAATTGTTTCAATAAGTTTTTTATTAAGGGTATCAGCAGTCTGTCCGTGCATTTCCTCACGTGGCTTTTCACAGTTATAGTCATTGATAAGAATGCAGTTATATTCCGACATCATCGGAATTATCTGTATCATATCATAAAGTTCGGAAAAATCAAGTTTCTTTCCGTTCAGTCGGGTAAGGGCAAAATCCTCGTTTTCGCCGACTGCCGTTTTAATAATCTGCCTTGTAAGCTTCTGAACTTCTGTAACATTCTGTCCGTACAGATAGTAAAGATTATCAATTTCGCCTTTTTTAAGACGTGAATAAACTGTTTTTGAATCTGTCTGAGACATAAAAAATCACTTCATTTCAATTATTTTATATATTCCGTCTGCGGACATCTCTGTTTTAAAATTATTCATACCCGAATACTGATATGAAACCGCTTCCTTTTCGTCAAGATAAATACTTTTTCCGTCGCATATCATTTCACTGTCTTTCGGGATTTTTCCATAAAAAACAGTAAGTCCGTTGTTTGCGGAAACTTCGCTTTTTGTGGAAACAAAACACATTTCAGATTTGCCGAAAGTAATTTTTAAAATTTCACCGTCATATCTGATTCTGTAATCACTGCTTTCTATCTCACAGCCGTTATTGTCAAAAAATATAAAATTTCCGTTTTGATACGGAACAATATTTCCAGTAATAAACCAGTTTTTAACGTCCATGAACTCAAGTTCCGACGAATAAGACAAATAAAGTGAATGTATGTTACTTGCAAGCATAATACAATCAACACTGTCAATACCGTTCTGTGAAAGATATTTCCCGACATACTGCGGACTTTTATAATGACCGCTAAGGTCTATTACATAATTTCTGCTTCTATACGATATAACTACAGAAGCGTTGTTCTCCCTGCCGAGTACCGCAACGGTGAAAATATCACGTTTCATACCGCTGTACAAAGCCGAACCAAAGGCAGTTATACACACAGACAAGGCCGTTGCGACGGCTATGTACTTTCTGTTTTCGGTAATAACTTTTACCATAACAACTGCCACCAAACATATCAGTGCAATTTTTACAGCGATACTGTTTCCGCACGAAATATACGTAAATTCAAACCGCGAAACTTTTTCTGCAATAAAAAGAATTATCTTTATTATTCCGCCTGCCGAATGAAGTAAGGAAACAAACCCACCTGTAACCGTGTACATCATTCCGAGAATCATACAAAAAGAACACATAGGCACAATAATCATATTTGAAATCGGTGATATTACTGATATTTCGTCAAAGTAAATCATGCTGACAGGCATTACCGCAAGTGAAGTACATAACATTGTTAAAAATAAACGGCGTATTTTATCAAGACTTGTAATATCAGGAAAATTTTTCACCATATAAGGAGCAAATACACCTATTCCGAACGTTCCCGAAACAGACAGCAGAAATCCTGAACTGTATATGACATACGGATTTTCAAGACATATCATAAGTACCGCTATGGCAAGAGAATTAAAAGTATCGTTCTGACGAAGAAATAATTTTGCGGAAAATGCAATATCAATCATTATCATCGCTCTTATTGCGGAGACGGGTGAATCTGCCATAGTCACCATGAACAGCATGAATATGTTGACAAGTCCGAATGATACAAATTTGTTTATTCCGAAAAGATTCAGAATCATCATTACAAACATTGCCATAACCGATATATGCAGTCCCGATACAGCCATTACATGACCTATTCCCGTACGGTAAAGGGAAGTTTTCACACTGCTGTCCAATACTCTTTTCTCTCCGAAAACCATTCCGACAAGAAAACCACCGCAGTCGTCACCAAGAATAATGCGAAAATCAGAAATAATTTTTTCCCTGTAATCCATAAGAAAATTTTTTATTTTTCGGGAATTGTTATTTTCAGTGACAACATTTACAACTTTTTCGACGGTAAGAAAAATTCTGTCTGATTTATAATAACTCTCGCTGTCAAAAAAGTAATCGCCAGATATTTTCTTAAAAGTACAGTTCTCAATACTGACCTTATCACCATAGCCGACATCAAGAATATCACTGTAAAAAGAAATTTTTGCTTTGCGGACACCGTTTATCTTTCCTTTGATAATATAGCGTGCCTTGTCGTTGTCATAACAGTTATAATCCTCCACAACACCCGAAAAATTTCCCTCAGTGTTGTTATATGAAATAATATCATTGTAAACAAAATGCGTGTATATTTCACCCGACATAAAAGACAGTGCAAACGATACGGAAACTATTGCAAAGTCATTTATTGAAAATCCCTTTTGTTTTTCTGTCAGTACAAATACAAAAAATATTCCGACGGGAATCAGCAAGTGCCACAAATCTGTAAAAAAGGAAGCGAAAAACAATCCCGACACATACCCTGCCGTAATACCAATCATTTTTCGCTTCATTGCTGATATACCTTATTTAAAGAAAAGCGGTAATTTTTCAAGGAATACTATATCATTTCTGTCCGCTGCATCACCCTCTGCGAGAACAGCAGAATATGTCACAATATTTCCGCCTGCTTCTTCCGCAAGTTTTCCGAGTGCGGTAAATGACTCTCCTGTACTTACAACATCATCAACTATAAGAATTTTCTTTCCTCTGAGCATTGATGCCTTTTCCTGTGAAAGATAAAGGGTCTGCACATTTTCTGTAGTAATTGACTTCACCGACACGGAAAGCGGTTCTGTCATATAAAGTTTGACCGATTTTCTTGCAACAACATAAGGCTTTCCGCACTGTCTTGACATTTCATAAGCAAGCGGTATGCCCTTTGATTCAGCCGTAAGAATCACATCAAATTCACCGCACTTTTTAAGAAGTTCTTCCGCACAGGCAACAGTTAATTCAACATCCGAAAACATTATAAAAGCACCTATACTCACCTTGTCGTTAAGCGGACAAAGCTGTAATTCACGCTCAAGACCTGCAATTGTCATTTTATAAGTATTCAAGGCTGTGCCTCCTTACTCAGTCTTGCCGAGAGAATCAGCACCCCAGCCCATTTTTACACCGCCTAAAACGTGGAAATGCAGATGTTTCACAGTCTGACCTGCATCATCACCGCAGTTGCTGATAATTCTGTAGCTTTCAATCCCCTCAGCCTGTGCGACTTTTGGTATAGCCTCAAAAATCTTAGCCACGTACTCCGAATTATCGGAGTTGACTTTGTTTGCACAGCAGATGTGCATTTTCGGAATTACAAGGTCATGAACGGGTGCAATCGGTGCAATATCCCTGAACGCAAATACAAAATCATCTTCATATACTTTTGTACTTGGAATTTCACCGCTGATTATCTTACAGAATAAACAATCCATAATTTTTTCTCCTTTTATATTTTTTCGGTACGGACATAACGTCCGCACCATAATAATTATTACTTGATAAATCCACCTGCAACGGAGACAAACTCATTCATAGCGGTATCAGTCTTTAAAATATCACCTATACCTGCCATAGCACTGTCAGGCTTTCCACCGCCCTTACCGCCTGTAAGAGCAGAAATTTCACGTACAATCTTTCCTGCATTTGCACCTTTTGCAACCGCTTCTTTTGTACATACACAGTAAAAAGTACCTTTTTCGCCCGTAATTCCTGCAAACAATGCTATAACAGCTTCATTTCTGTCCTTAACGCTGTCACCGAGTTTGCGGAGAGCGTCGGGGGCAGAGCCGTCCATTCTTGCGGAAACAAGCTTGACACCGTTTACTTCCTGAGCGTTGTCGAAAATTGCGGAAATCTTAGCGTTTGCAATCTGCTGATTAAGGCTTTCAAGTTTTCTGTCCTTTTCCTTTGATTCGGCAAACACAGCTGCACACTTTTCGGGCAATTCCGTAACATTTGCAAGTTTGAGAGCCTTTGCGGATTTAATAATAGTATTCCTGTAACCGTTGAGAAGTTCTATTACACCCATACCTGTAACGGCTTCAATACGTCTTACGCCTGCCGCTACCGAACTTTCGGAAACTATCTTGAAAAGTCCGATTTCAGAAGTATTTGAAATATGAGTACCGCCACAAAATTCAATTGAATCTCCTGCTGTAACTACTCTTACGGTATCGCCGTACTTCTCACCGAAAAGTGCCATAGCACCCAGTTTTCTTGCTTCTTCAATCGGCATTTCCTCCATAGTTACGGAAACAGCTTTCATGATTTCATTATTTACGTAATTCTCAACCTTTGTTATTTCCTCGTCGGTCAACGCACTGAAATGATTGAAGTCGAAACGGCAAGCCTTGTCATTGACAAGCTGTCCTGCCTGATGAACGTGGTCACCGAGAATCTGCCTGAGTGCATACTGGAGAAGATGTGCGGACGTATGATTTCTCATGACTGCACGGCGACGGTCAACATCAATTTCTGCCTTTACCTTGTCACCCTTTGATATACTTCCTGCCGTTACTTCTGCAATGTGCATAAAATGACCCTCAGACTTCACAGTATCAAGAACCGTAACAACATCTGCACCGTTTGAAATTACACCTGTATCGCCGACTTGTCCACCACTTTCAGCATAGAAAGGCGTTTTGTCGAGAACGATAACAACGTTGTCACCCTCAACGGCTGTTTCTGTTTCCTGACCGTCTTTATAAACGGCAAGCACTTCTGAATCTGCCGATACATCGGTGTAACCTGTGAATACAGTTGCAGGAGCTTCAACCTTTATACTGTTGTCAGCCCATGAGGAACCAGCTTTAGCGAGGTGGTCAGCCTTAGCCTTTGCACGCTGTTCCTTTGCAAGTTCCGTAAAACGTTCCGTATCGACTGTAAGACCTTTTTCCTCACAGATTTCAATTGTAAGGTCTATCGGAAAACCGTAGGTATCAGAAAGCTTGAAAGCGTCGTCACCTGAAAGAACGGTCTTATTTTCCTGTGCAAGTTTTTCCGTAAACTGTGCAAGGAGTTCAGAACCCTTGTCAACAGTCTTTGCAAAAGCTTCTTCTTCAACACCGATAATCTTCTTTATATAGTCCCTCTTTTCGGCAAGTTCGGGATATGCACCTGCATTTTCATTTATAACAGTGTCGGCAACTTCACAAAGGAAAGGTTTTTTGATGCCTAAAAGTCTGCCGTGACGTGCTGCACGTCTGAGAAGTCTTCTGAGAACATATCCCCTGCCTTCGTTTGATGGCATAATTCCGTCACCAACCATAAAAGTAGTACTTCTGATGTGGTCGGTAATTACACGGAGAGAAACGTCTGTTTTCGGGTTTGTCTTATACTGAACACCTGCAAATTCAGAAACGTGCTTCATGATATTCTGTACAGTATCGACTTCAAATATATTGTCAACGCCCTGCATCACACACGCAAGTCTTTCAAGTCCCATACCCGTATCAATGTTCTTACTTTTCATTTCTGTATAGTTACCGTTGCCGTCACTGTCGAACTGGCTAAATACAAGATTCCATATTTCAATAATATTATCCTTGTCGCCCTCTGCTTCAAATTCCGCACGGTCAAGCTTTCTGCCACTGCCTGCACGGTCAAAGTGAATTTCAGAACAAGGACCGCACGGACCTGAACCATGTTCCCAGAAATTGTCCTTTTTGCCGAGACGAATAATTCTGTCATGAGGAATACCTATTTTATTTTCCCAAATCTGTTCAGCCTCGTCATCGCTTTCAAAAATAGTAATCCAGAGTTTATCAGCAGGAATTTCAAGGATTTTTGTGAGAAATTCCCAAGCCCATTCAACAGCTTCATTCTTGAAATAGTCACCGAATGAGAAATTGCCAAGCATTTCAAAATAAGTTCCGTGACGTGCGGTCTTGCCGACGCTTTCAATGTCGGGAGTTCTTATACACTTCTGACAGGTTGTAACTCTCTTATTAGGCGGTACAGCCTGTCCGAGAAAATACTTTTTAAGTGGTGCCATACCCGAATTGATAAGCAGAAGACTTTTATCTCCCTGCGGAACAAGTGAAGCACTTGCCATTCTTGTATGATTTTTACTCTCAAAAAATGAAAGATATTTTTCACGGAGGTCATTCAGACCGATTGATTTCATAACATTCTCTCCTTTAATAATTTACATTAACAACTATATTATAGTATTATTTTCGGCGAATGTCAATAATTTTGGAATATTTTCCGATAATTTTGAAAAAGCACTTGACAAAGTGACATTTTCATGATATCATATTGATATCATAAACAACAAACCTTATTTCAACGAAAGGAAAACTATCATGAAAGAAAAAATTTTGTCCACTAAAAAGAACGGTATGCCTATGATGTTATTATGGGGTCTGCTCTACATAATTTCTATAGCTGTAGTTATAATAGCAGGCATATGTGATAAAGATGCTCTGGTAGGAGCTGGTACAATATGGCTTTGTATAGGCTGGTTTCCGTTCAAGGGGCTTATCGTCCTCAAACCACAGGAGGCTCTTGTACTTACTCTTTTCGGCAAGTATCACGGAACTATAAAGGGTGATGGTTTTTACTGGGTAAATCCATTCTGTACAGCTGTAAATCCTGCCGCATCAACTCATCTCAGACAGAGTGATGATGTAGGCAATGGCATAGTAACTTCTGTTCAGGGTGTAAAAACTAATACCGCTGTTCCCAGTAAGAAAATTTCCCTTAAAATTATGACTCTTAACAACAACCGTCAGAAAATAAACGACTGTCTGGGTAATCCCGTGGAAATAGGCATTGCTGTCACATGGAAAGTGAAAGACACTGCTAAGGCTGTTTTCGATGTTGACAACTACAAGGAATATCTCTCACTTCAGTGTGACACGGCTTTAAGAAATATCGTCCGTCTTTATCCTTATGATATTGCCCCGAATGTTGATACAACAGGTGACGGTATCGCCGACGAGGGAAGTTTAAGAGGTTCAAGCGAAATAGTCGCACAGCGAATCCGTGACGAAATTCAGCAGAAAGTTGAAAATGCAGGTCTTGAAATATTAGAGGCACGTATAACTTACCTTGCATACGCTCCTGAAATAGCCGCCGTCATGCTCCAGAGACAGCAGGCTTCAGCAATTATCGATGCAAGAAAAATGATTGTTGACGGTGCTGTTGGAATGGTTGAAATGGCACTTGAACGTCTAAACGAAAACAATGTTGTCGAACTCGACGAGGAACGCAAAGCCGCTATGGTTTCAAATCTGCTTGTCGTTCTCTGCGGAAACCACGACGCTCAGCCTGTTGTGAACTCGGGAAGTCTTTACTGATATGGCACAGAAAAAACAAATTCCGCTCCGATTGTCTGAAAAGCTGTATAAGGATATATCTGCATGGGCGGAAGATGATTTCCGTTCGGTAAACGGACAGATAGAGTATCTGCTTACTGAATGTGTTAAACAGCGAAAGAAAAACGGCAAATATGTTTCAGACGAAATTGATGCACCACCCGATTTTGACGTTCAAAAATTTGACAAGTAAAGGAGATGAACAGCATGAAATCAAAAAAATCAGGACTTTTCGGTATTATATCACTTGTAACTGCAACTATTGTATATACAGTACTTGAATTTATATTCGGCTGATTGCTTTCCCCTCGAATATCGGGGGGATTTTTTTATCTGCTGGCTATATTGTCTGCAATCTCTCTGAAAATCGGTGCAGAAACGTCATTACCATAACCGCCGTCCTCTACCAGTACAGTGACCGCATACTGTGGATTATCTGACGGAAAAAATCCGGTTATCCATGCGTGACAAAGTTCCTCGCCTTTTTTGTCGGTACGTCCTGTCTGTGCGGTTGAAGTCTTTGCCCCGACGGTTGTATATTTTGTTTTTGCATTGGAATTTTCGTTTTCCTCAACTGCCGAAATCATCATATCTTTCAGTTGATTTGCCGTATCTTTTTCAAGTACCTGTGAATACTGTGCGGACTTTCCGCCCATTATTTCCTCACCGTCAACGGTCATTCCCTTGATAAGACGCAATACAGGCATTTTTCCGTCATTGGCAATAGCACACGTCAACTGCGTAATCTGCAAAGGAGTTGCGGAAAGTTTACCCTGTCCGAATGAAAAATTAGCAAGTTCCGCAGGTATCATAAGTTCTTTTACAGTCGGCAGAACTCCGCCAGATGCTGTCATTCCTGAACACAGATGTATTTCACGTCCGAAACCAAGATTAAAAGCAAGTTCCCTGAAGTCCTTTATATCAATAACCCTGCTCAGACTTATGAAATAAGTATTGCAGGAATTTGTTATTGCATCTGAAAGAGTCTGTAAACCGTGACCGTCCGTTTTGTGACAGTTGAAAATTTTTCCCTCGACATCAGCCTGTCCCGTACAATTATAGACATATCCGCTGAATTTGTTGTCAATTGCCTGTGCGGCGGTGACAAGTTTAAAAACCGAACCCACACTATAAGAATACAAAGCACGGTTTATCAAAGGACTTCTGTCGTCGTCAATAGCCTTTTCCATATCGTCAACTGAATAAGCAGGAAAACTTGCCATAGCAAGAAGTTCACCTGTTTTTACGTCCGCCACAACTACAGCACCCTTTTCAATATCTTTTCCTGCATCTTCACATATTTTCTGTATATCAAGGTCAATGGTAGTGACCGCACCGCTCTTTTCCGCATTACTTCGTATAATTTTTTTGCCGTCTCCTATAAGTATCTGACCGAAACCGTCCGTTGTATAGGTCACACTGTTTTCACCGTAGTCATTACGGAGAATTTTATTATATGCATACTCAATTCCTGCAACGCCCTCACCCTGTGAAAGATACCCTACAACGTGCTGTGCAGGCTGATTTTCGGAATATCTTTCGGGAATCTCAAAAACCGTCAGACCGTCCGAATCGGGTGTATCAGATTTGCACTCAAAAGTAAACGGCAGACCTTTGTCAAAATCTTCAATAAACTGTTTTTTATCAACTGCAAATTCTGCCGTACTGTTTCTGTCAAGAAAAGACGGCACGGCAACGGCTATATGCTTTTTCTGTGAATTTACAATAGGTTTCATATTTCTGTCGTATATAGTACCCTCACTGTTTCCTGCAATTACAGTAAACTGAGAATTTGTCCTTGCGGTCTGCACATGGTCACGCTTTATGGCTATTCTGTAATAATTAAAACATAATAAGGTAAATATTAAAAAAAACGTCCCAACAAGTACAATAATTCTGATTTCTGCTTTTCTACGCATAAAAAATCACCTCATACATATTATTGACATATAAGGTGATTTTATCCATATTTAAAAAATTATTCCAAAACCAAAGTAAAAGGTCCATCGTTGAGCAGTTCAACTTTCATATCAGCTCCGAATATACCCGTTTCAACGTGCTGACCTTTGTCACGGCAGTATTCCGTAAAATATTCAAAAAGTCTGTTTGCCTCGTCGGGAGAACCCGCCTGAATGAAGTTGGGGCGGTTTCCCTTACGGCAGTCCGCATAAAGTGTGAACTGCGGAACTATAAGCAGTGAACCGCCGACATCTTTAAGTGAAAGATTTATCTTGTCGTTCTCGTCTGAAAAAATCCTGAGATTTATTATTTTGTCGGCAAGCCTTTTACAGTTATCTTCCGTGTCGTCTTTTCCCACTCCGAAAAGCAGAAGATAACCTTTTTCAATCTGTCCCGTTATTTTATCGTCAACGGTGACGCTTGCGTGTGTTACTCTTTGCAAAACTATTTTCATTGTTTCTCCTTAAAAGTCAAAAGTTTATTTCTATAATATTCATATTGTTTTTTACGTGCTTCAATTTCAGTAGATATACCGTTTGTCAAGTCATTGTAGAGAATATCAAAGTGGTCAAGTATTTTTACTATTCTTTCCTGCTCCTCTATTGGCGGTATCGGTATTTTTATTTCTTTAATTTGTCCTGCTGTTACAAGTGGTTGACCACCACCTTTAGCATATTTATTCAGATTCATGTTAATAAGCAAATAATAAATATACTTAAATAATACAGTGTCTTTTATATCTAACATAATAGTATTATCTGATACATCATATTTTTCCTTTGCAATATGCACATATCCAGCGTTTGCTCCTACTCTGGCAATAAGTATTTGTTTCTTATCATACTTATATTTTTCACAATAAGCAATTATTCCAGTAGAACCATAAACGGGATAAGTGCCTTCTTGATTTTTTTCTTTATTTTTTCCAGAGGAAATTTTAACAGTGATTTCCTCAAGTGTTTTCCATTCAACATCATCACCAAAATCCAACATCTTATCACGATAGTATGAATATTGCTTTTTTCTTAATTCAGTTTCTGCATAAAGTTCTTTTATAAGCTTTTCGTTTTTTTCAGAATATTCGTCAAGTATGCGGACAATTTCCTTTTGAATTTCAAGAGGAGGAAACGGAATTTTAAAATCTTCTGTTACAGATAAAGAAATTTGTGGCAATGACCCCATGCCTGATGCTGATGTCCTAAAAAATTCTGTATTATTCTTTAATACATAATATAGAAATTTAACTGAAATTTTATTTTCTACTGTATAAGCCCACATCTCATTTTTAAATGTGAAAGGGTTTTCATAATAAATAAAGTCTATTAATCCCCTTGACTGAACAAGCACAGCAGGAACTTTTATAATATTTGCTTTCGGAATATCTTTCTCATTTGCATTGATAACAGTTTTACCACCTGCAAATATTCTTATTTTTCCTTCATCTCTCGCAATCTCTTTCATTTTTCCTGCTGTAATTGGTGTGCCTTTTAATCTGGTAAAATAATCTTTAATTTTTACATACACCACACCATCGGGACAAAGTTTCTTTATAAACCTTTGCAATTCGGACATTTTTCACCTACTTCCTTACAATGTCCATATCAAACGGAATAAGCCTTATAACGTCTTTTCCCCTCGAATCTATAACACTGTACATCGTCTTAGGCAGATTAATTGTGACAGTTTCGTTTGAATTATTGAAAAAGAATATGTATTCATTGATACCGTTGGTACGTGTGACAACTTCAACGCCTTTCGGAAGTCCTTTAAGTCTCGGCACACCTGCCTGCACCATTATATTTCCTGCAAAATTTTCATAAAAATCCATATCGCAGACTGTTCCGACATAGTACGCAATACCTTTACAGTACCTATTCATTGTTACCGCAGGGCAACATCTGTAATAACTTTCACAATACTCAGCATAGACTTTTG
Source organism: uncultured Ruminococcus sp. (assembly GCA_947177755.1). Classification (GTDB taxonomy): domain Bacteria; phylum Bacillota; class Clostridia; order Oscillospirales; family Ruminococcaceae; genus Ruminococcus. The sequence continues at coordinate 35,545 of CAMWVV010000003.1, forward strand.
CAGTTGTAAGGTGAAGAATATCGCACCACTGTCTGCACCTGAATTTATTTCCTGCAAAGTCAGTTATACCTTGATTCACCGTATTTCCTATAGGGTCATACTCGGTTACTTCCGCACCGATAAGCTGTTTATAGACAGTCGGAAGCACTTCCATTATACAGTTATTATTGTTGTCCTTTACACCGCTTCTGCTTGTCATAACAAGAGTACCGCCGTTTATCACAAAACGGTAAATATTCTCTGTGACCGCCTTTTCATTCACAAACACAGCAGGTGCAACGACAATTTTATATTTCGATAAATCGGATTCGGGTGAAACAACATCTATATTTGCACCGTATCTTGCAAAAGCGGTATAGAAATATTTCAGTTGTTCCATATAGTCAAAATCTTCAACCTGTGGCTGTATTCTGAGAGCGTTATAGCAGTCGGGAGAATAGAGAACAGCTATATCCGATACAATTCGTGTTGATTCAATAACATCAAACTTTGAAACCATCTTACAAAGTTCCGAAAATTCAAAATAACGACGTGTAGGAATATTGCTGTGGTCAAATATACCGTGCAAGAACATTTCCGCACCTTTCAGAGCAGTTCTCCACCTGAAATGAAGTATAGTATCTGCACCGTGGGCAAAAGCCTGAAGTGAATAACCCATAAGCATACCTGGACGGAGAGACGGTGACATAGGTGTCCAGCCTCCAACAGAACCGCTTAACTGTTCGGTAATCCAGAAATTATTGTTTTTTATTCCACGCATGAAATCAAGTTCAAATGCATGGGAAAAAAGCTGACTGTTCTTTTCACCGACAGTTACAAGAGGGTAATTATCGTATGAAACAAAATCCATTTCGTCAAAAAGCTTATAATAATCGGGAGCATTTTCGCAAAACCATGTATTAGTGGTTACTTTGGCTTTGGGGACTTCACGGTGTATCATCATTGCAATCTCTTTTACATACTCCGCCGTACATTCGGAAGAAAAACGTGTATATTCAAGACATAATGACGGATTCTGCCATGCAAGCGGATAAGCAGTCGGGGGATTAATCTGTGAAATATCACTGTATCTTCCGCTCCATACACTCGTACCAAAAGCATCGTTTATATTTTCAAGACTTTCATGTTTGTCAAGAAGCCAGTTTCTGAATTTTTCCCTGCATACTTCACAGGTACACTGATAGGCTTCAAGTTCGCTGTCAATCTGCCATGCTGTAACAGATGTTCTGTGTCCGTAACGCCTGACAAGCTGTTCTGTGATTCTCTTTGCGTACGCCATAAAAACAGGTGAATTTATACATCTGTGACCTTTTATTCCCGTCTGTACACGGTTTCCGTCTGTACCGATACGGATAATCTCGGGGTGTTTTTCGTACAGCCATAAAGGCGGACAATTAGTAGGTATACAAAGCATAATTTCAATGCCATAACTTTCAAAAATTCTGACAACTTCATCAAGCCAGCCAAATTCAAAACAATTTTCCTGCGGTTCAATACATGACCATGCAAAATCAGCTATACGGACAATTTTCACACCTGTTTTCATCATAAGTTCAGCGTCTTTGCTCCATAGAGAACTGTCCCACTGTTCAGGGTAATAGTCAACGCCTATTTTCATAATCTGCCTCCTTAAACGTTAAAAGTTTGTCCCTGTAATATTCATATTGTTTTTTACGTGCCTCAATTTCAGCAGGTATACTATTTGTCAGGTCATTGCAGAGAGTGTCAAATCGGTCAAGTATTTTTACTATTCTTTTCTGCTCCTCAATCGGCGGTACAGGGATTTGAAATTGACTAAATTTCACCATATCAACAGAAGCAAAATTGCCTTTTTTTAAATTATTCATACAATATTCATCTAATTTGAAACAGTAATAAAACAAGAATATTATAATGAATTGATTTTGATACTCTTTTTTTAATGTAAGGCAAGTAAATCTTTGATTGCATATAAAGTCAACATTTATTAAAGCGTGTTCTCCTATGGTGGCAGAAGTTGAAACTATTATTGAATTAGCAGAAAAAGGTTTATTTTTTACTGCTTTTACAGTTACTTTTTGTAAAGATGATGATAAAATTCTACCATTTTCCCTAATATCGTCCATTCTAAACCACGGAACAGTGCCATTTTTCCAGTATTCTTCTTTTGATTTTGATGGAGTGTAGCCATTACGAATATCAAAGATTTCCCCCAGTGTTTTCCATTCAACAACATCATCAAAATCAAGAAGATAATCATGATAATATTCATAC
>CAMWVV010000004.1 GCA_947177755.1 uncultured Ruminococcus sp.
TATTCATATTTATCCGCATATTATTCAATATCCGATACAGATAGTTTTTCATGACATTTATTTTAATAATTCAATATGGAAAATCTCACATTAAAACAGCTTTTCTTTTGTGCGTTTTTACGATTTTTAATAAATTCTTATTATTTCTCTTGATATTTTCTGTTTTTATGTTATAATATTATTATATGTACATTCGCATTGAAATGCTTTATATAAATGCTTTATATATATGCGAAAAATCTAAACTAACGGAGGTTATCAACATGAAATCCACCAAAGGAAGCAAAATTTCTGTTCTCGGTGCGGGAAACGTAGGTGCAACTATCGCTTATACATTTGCAGTATATGGTACTTGCTCCGACGTTGTTCTCGTTGATATCAATGAAGCAAAGGCTAAAGGCGAAGCTATGGATATAAGTCAGGGTATATCTTTCGCACACGATATTGACGTTACTGACGGCACTTATGACGATATCGCAGGCTCTGACATTGTAGTTGTTACACTCGGCATGGGCAGAAAACCAGGTCAGTCCCGTCTTGACCTTATGCAGAACAACGTTAATATTATCAAACAGGTTATGCCGAATGTAGCTAAAATTGCACCTGATGCAATCTATGTTGTTGTAAGCAATCCCGTTGATATTATTACATACGCCATTCTGAAATGTACCGACCTCAAGCCGAATCAGATTGTAGGCTCGGGTACAACTCTCGACACTGCAAGACTTCGCTCCGCAATTGCCGAAAAGGCTAATATCAGTCCGCAGAGCATTCACGCTTATGTTTTCGGTGAACACGGTGACTCTTCTTTTGTTCCATGGTCTACTACAAACATAGGCGGTATGGATATGTTTGAATACTGGCGTTCAATCGGTCGCAAGCCCGAGGAACTCGACACAGACGAAATCGAAAACATGGTGCGCACAGCAGGCGGTGAGGTCATCAAGAGAAAAGGTGCTACATTCTACGCTATCGCACTTTCTGTAAACAAGATTTGTGAGACTATAATCCGTGGTTCAAACAGCATTCTGACAGTTTCCACGCTTGCCAACGGCAGATACGGTATAGATGACGTATGTCTCAGCCTCCCGTGCGTTGTAAACGGACAGGGAATTGTCGGCGAAATAACCCCTCCGCTTCTCGACACAGAGCTTGAAAAGCTCCATAAGAGTGCAGACACATTAAAGGAGTTTATTTCAAAGATAGAGTTTTAAGAATAATGCGAGACAGCGGAAAGCCGTTTAAATGTACGGTTTTTCGCTGTTATTTTTAGAAAGGAAGTTTATCCAATGAATTACGCTGAAGAATCACTTAAAAAACACTATGAATGGAAAGGTAAAGTTGAGGTAGTATGCCGTACTTCTCTTGAAACGACGGAAGACTTGTCGCTTGCATACACCCCAGGCGTTGCACAGCCCTGCCTCGAAATTCAGAAAGATGTACTCAAAAGCTATGACCTGACACGCCGTTCAAATCTCGTTGCAGTAGTTACAGACGGAACTGCCGTTCTTGGTCTCGGCGACATAGGACCTGAAGCAGGTATGCCCGTTATGGAGGGAAAATGTGCCTTGTTCAAGGCTTTCGGCGACGTTGACGCTATTCCGCTTTGTATACGTTCAAAGGAAGTTGATGATATAGTAAATACGGTCAGACTGCTTGCAGGCTCTTTCGGCGGTGTAAACCTTGAAGATATTTCCGCACCGAGATGTTTTGAAATCGAAAAGAAACTTAAGGAATGTTGTGACATTCCGATTTTCCACGACGACCAGCACGGCACAGCTGTTGTTACTCTCGCCGCTATGCTTAACGCCCTTAAACTTACAGGAAAGCATATTGACGAAATCCGTGTAGTCACAAGCGGAGCAGGTGCGGCAGGTATCGCAATTATCAGACTTCTTATATCAATGGGACTTAAAGACGTTGTTCTTTGTGACCGCAAGGGTGCTATATACAAGGGACGTACAGAAGATATGAATCCCGTCAAGGAAGCAATGGCTGAAATCACTAACAAACAGATGAGAAAAGGCAGTCTGGCAGACGTTATAAAGGGAGCAGACGTATTTATAGGCGTATCCGCTCCGAACTGCGTAACGCCCGAAATGGTAAAGAGCATGGCGAAAGACCCGATAATTTTCCCGATGGCTAACCCTACCCCCGAAATCATGCCTGAAGTTGCCATTGAAGCAGGTGCGGCTGTTGTCGGAACAGGAAGAAGCGATTATCCGAACCAGATTAACAACGTGCTTGCATTCCCCGGAATTTTCAGAGGTGCGTTAGATGTCCGTGCAAGCGATATAAACGACGCTATGAAAATAGCCGCCGCAAAGGCTATTGCATCATTCGTGACAGATGACAAGCTTTCTCCGAATTATATTATCCCCAGTGTTCTTGACAAATCGGTTGCAAAGGCAGTTGCAGAAGCTGTTGCAAAGGCAGCAAAAGACACAGGCGTTGCACGTATATAAACAATTTTCAGGGCAGTCTTTCGGGACTGTCCGTATTTTTATAGGAGGATTTTTTATGAGCCTTAATGACACACCGTCAGGTGAAAGAATACACATAGGATTTTTCGGAAAAAGAAATGCAGGCAAATCCAGTCTTGTCAACGCCGTGACAGGTCAGGATTTGTCAGTGGTTTCGGACGTAAAAGGCACAACGACAGACCCCGTTTCAAAAGCTATGGAACTTCTGCCTTTAGGTGCGGTTTTAATTACCGATACGGCAGGTTACGACGACGAGGGACAGTTAGGTGAAATGCGTATAAAAAAGACAAAGCAGATTCTGAATAAAACAGATATAGCCGTACTTGTGGTAGACGCAGAAACAGGCTTTTCAGATACGGACAGTGAACTTGTCGGACTTTTCAGAGAGAAAAATATTCCGTACGTAGTCGCCTATAACAAATCAGATATAAAAGAGACTGAATGTGGCGAAAACGAAATTGCTGTAAGTTCTGTAAACGGTACAAACATTCATGAACTTAAAGAAAAAATTGCTTCACTGGCTGTAAATTCAGAATCCAAAAAGTATATTGTCGGTGACCTCATTCAGCCGAATGACATTATTATACTTGTAACGCCCATAGACGAATCCGCACCGAAAGGGCGTCTAATACTTCCGCAACAGCAGACAATAAGAGATATTCTCAATTCAGACGCTGTAGCAGTTGTGACAAAAGAATTTCAGCTTGCGGAAACATTGAAAAAAATCCCGTTTCCTAAAATGGTAATAACAGACAGTCAGGTTTTCGGAATGGTAAATAAAACCGTTCCCGAAAATATCCCCCTTACTTCATTCTCAATACTCATGGCAAGATACAAGGGTTTTCTGGAAACAGCAGTAAAAGGGGCGTCGTCTATAAATAATCTTAAAGACGGCGACACTGTTCTTATTTCGGAGGGCTGTACACATCACAGACAATGCGGCGACATAGGCAGTGTGAAACTTCCTGCACTTCTTAAAAAATTCACAGGAAAAAATATCAATATAAAACTTACATCAGGACGTGAATTTCCCGAAAATTTAAGTGAATACAGACTTGTTATACACTGCGGCGGCTGTATGCTTAACGGACGTGAAGTAGTCAGCCGTATGCAGTCCGCACAGAAACAGAATATTCCTTTTACAAATTACGGAATAGCAATAGCATATATGAACGGCATATTAAAACGCAGTATAGAAATTTTTCCCGATTTGGTGAAACTGCTATGAAAAAAAGACTTCCATATATTATAGGTTTTGCCTTCCTGTTGATTATCGAAATTCTTATAGCACTTTTTATACATGGCGGTTTTATAAGATTTTATATTGGTGACGTTATTGTCGTGTGGGTTGTTTACTGCTTTGTACAGATTTTTATCTGTGAAAAAGCAAACTCATATATAACGGCTCTTGGAGTTATGATATTTGCATTTATAGTTGAATTTCTGCAATATATAAATATAGTCGATATAATCGGACTTGGTGATATAAAATTTTTCCGTACTCTTATAGGCACAAGCTTTTCAGTTGTGGACCTGGTGTGCTATGCCTGCGGTACGGCGGTTATGTGCATATTTATCTTCATAAAAAATAAAATACCCAAAAAGATTCAGGGAAATTAATCCCTGAATTTTTTGTCTAAAAAACCATTTCCGCCTGATTTACATATAATAAATTATAACCGTATAATCAAAACAAATCAGTCAATAATAACATCAGCAAATACATTTTTGTTTTGAAACTGCTTTAATCAAAATATATATCAGGAGTGAAATTATATGTCAGTGAAAAGGGGAGAAATTTATTATGCCGACCTCAGCCCCGTTGTCGGCTCGGAGCAGGGTGGCATAAGACCTGTACTTATTATTCAGAATGATGTCGGCAACAAATACAGCCCAACCGTTATCGCCGCCGCAATCACAAGCCAGCGTGACAAGACACATCTGCCTACACATATCGAAGTACAGGCGGACAAATGCGGTCTTGTGAAGGATAGTATAGTTTTACTGGAACAGATTCGCACTATCGACAAAAAACGTCTCAAGGACAAAATGGGAGAACTTGACCTACGTTCAATGAACAAAGTAAACACCGCACTTTCAATAAGTTTCGGACTGGGAATAACATGACAAAAAAGTCCCTTATAAGCAAGGGACTTTTATATTTACTGTACAGTGGATTCATAATTGCAGTCAGCAATTTTCTTTGTTACACATTCATTAAACATACTGTCCAAATCGCTGTAGCCATAGAAATAATAGCTGGAGAACCAGAAACCGCCCGAACCATATTTGCTATTAGTAGTATTGCTTGTTGTGCGACCGTTGCTTAAATCGACGGAACAAGTGCCGTCTTCAAGCAACATAATATCTGAATAGCGGTAATATGTATAATAGACTTCCTGACCTGTCTGCTCTTCTTCCATATTATCTTCTGTAATACCTGTAACGTTAGCCGTCATTTTGTAAACACAGTAAAGCTCATTATTTGAGGACGCATAGAAACCTTCTTTTGGAGTAAGGAAATAATATCCGATAAATTCCGCACTTTCAAGAGTATTTCCCTCTGCCCACTTTGCTGACTCTGCCGCAAAGCTGTCCATAGCCTGATTTTTCATTTTTTCCTGCATATCTTCGGGAATTTCGTCAATTACAGAAACATATGCTGAAAGTCCCTCAACAGTAAATTCCTTTTCAAGCACGGTAGGAATCTTTCCATACTGTATACAATAGCTTTCAATGTCATCACCGTAACAGTCCAGTGTAACTTTCACAACATCGCCGTTTTTCAGTCCAGAAGTCTTATCGGCTTCAAAGTACAAAGACGGTACTGCATCAATACTGCCCTTTAAACTTGCTGAACCGTTCGGGGAAATTCCGCTGAATGTAATATCAAGATTTTCAAACGGGTCAAATGTTTCAGCTTCGTCAAGTGATTCAACTTTAAAATCCGCATCTTCATAAACAAACTCAACCTTATATTTTTCGCTGAGCTTATCCGTCATTGAAACTTCCCATTTATAAGAAATACTGTCTCCGTTTGAAAGTTCGGTATCCTTGCTGAGACTGCCATCAATAACGCCCTCAAATTCATTCTGGATTTTCATTATTTTTTTATCCGTAGGGGTAGCCTCAATACCAAAAGCTTCAGGATTATCCTTAATCATCTTTTCAAAATCAAAATGACTTGAAGCAACACCGATAGTATCATAACCTTCATAATTTACTTCAAGATAGTCATTCAGGTTTATTTGTTTTGTACCACAGCCTGAAAAAGCCAATGCACATGATACAAGACCGGCAGAAAGTGCCATTAATCTGATAATTTTAAAATTTTTCATATAAACTCCTCTTTAGACATATTATTACATTTTTTATAACCAAGAGAGTATACATGATAATTAAGTAAATACCGTGATATATCTGTGACTGTTATGTGAAAACTATAATATATAAATATTGTCATATTTGTCCCGAAATCCTCATATTCTGTAATGACAAAATAAACATCTGAAAGGGTGGTAATATGGGTCTTACGGAAAAAGAAGCGGCGGCAAGGCTGAAAGACGAGGGCGAAAACGTCCTTGAAAGCGGAAAAAAAACCAATCCTGCCGGAATATTCTTCAGACAGTTCAAGGACGTAATGGTAATGATTCTGCTCGGTGCAACAGTGGTTTCTGTTCTGCTCGGTGAAATTTCAGACGCTGTAACAATAATACTTATAGTTCTTTTAAACGCCATACTTGGCTTTATTCAGGAGTACAGAACAGAACACACGCTCGAAGCACTGAAGTCAATGACTTCTCCCACAGCCAAATGTTACCGTGACGGAGTTCTTAAAGAGATAGACGCTTCAAAGCTTGTTACAGACGACGTTATAGAACTTGAAGCGGGCGACCGTATTCCTGCCGACTGTGTTGTTCTGAAATCATTCGGATTCTTTGCGGACGAAGCAATGCTAACAGGTGAATCAGAGGCGGTCGCAAAAATTGCAGGACTTACAAACGATACGGATAACTCACTTAACAAAGAAAATATTGTCTACTGCGGAACTTCCGCCACAAAAGGTGTTTGCCGTGCAAAAGTAATTGCAACAGGAAAACGCACACAGATGGGCAGAATTTCGGAAATGCTGACGGATATTGACAAGGAAATGACACCTTTGCAGAAACGTCTTGCCGAACTCGGAAAAGTAGTGGCAGTCATATGCCTTGTGGTATGTGTGGCGGTTTTCGTAGCGGGAGTACTGAGGGGCGAAGACGTTTTTGAAATGCTCATGACGGGCATAACCATAGCAATTGCCGCAATACCAGAGGGACTTCCTGCAACGGTAACTATTGCACTCGCACTTGCCGTCAACCGTATGCTGAAACAGAAAGCACTTGTAAACAAACTTCACAGTGTTGAGACTTTAGGGTGTGCGTCTGTAATATGTTCTGACAAAACGGGAACAATAACAGAAAACAAAATGACAGTGACCGAATTAAGCACCATTGGAGAAAGTTATTATTTCAGCGGAATGGGCTACCGCATAAACGGTGGACTTACTAAAGGCAAGGAAAATATTTCAGTAAATCCGAATAATGAAAAATCACTTGTTGAAGCTCTGAGGTGCGGTGTTATATGTTCAACTGCATCAATCAGTACCGCAAAACAGCCGAAAAACCGCAACAGAGGAAATTTAACAGGTAAAGGTGAATGGCAGGTAACAGGCGACCCGACCGAAGTCGCTCTTTTAATTGCGGCGGCAAAGGCAGGTATTACAAAGCCGTCTCTTGAAATGAGTTTCCGCAAACTTGACGAATACCCTTTTGACAGTGAAACAAGATTCATGGCGGTACACTGTGCAAGTTCTTCCGAAAAAAGAATATATTTCAAGGGTGCTGAAGAAGTTATTTCACCGAGATGTACTCAATATATGGACGAAAACGGTGAACTTAAACCAATAACGCCGAAAATCAGAAATGAAATCTCACGGAAAGTAATTGAAATGTCCGACAAGGCTCTCAGAGTTCTTGCACTCGCTTTCTGTGTTTCCGATACCCTTGACCCGAATCACAGCAATCTCATATTTCTTGGACTTGTGGGAATGATTGACCCTCCCCGTGAAGAAGCCAAGACAGCTATAAGAAAGTGTTCAAACGCCTCAGTCAAAACGGTGATGATAACAGGCGACCACATAAATACAGCCGTTGCGGTGGCAAAGAAAGCAGGACTGTTAAAAGGCGGTAAAGCTATGACGGGAGCAGAACTTGACAAGATAAGCGACGAGGAACTTGATCGTATAATACATAAATATACTGTCTTTGCAAGAGTTGAACCGATACACAAACTCCGTATAGTCCGCAGTTTCAAACGCCGTGGGGAAATAGTCACCATGACGGGCGACGGTGTAAACGACGCTCCTGCCATAAAAGAAGCAGACGTAGGCGTTGCAATGGGAATTACAGGCACTGACGTTACAAAGCAGGCGGCAGACGTTATACTTCTTGACGATAATCTTGCAACGCTTGTGAATGCAGTTGAACAGGGACGGTGCGTATATTCAAATATCAGAAAATTCGTAAGATATTTACTGTCATGTAATATAGGCGAAGTGCTGACTATGTTCGTGGGAATATTAATGGGTATGCCGATTGTGCTTTTACCTGTGCAGATACTTCTTGTAAATCTTGTTACAGACGGACTTCCTGCCATAGCACTCGGACTTGAACCGCCAGAAAGTGACATCATGACAAAACCGCCCAGAAAGTCAACAGAAGGATTTTTTTCAGACGGTCTTATGACAAAAATAATTTTCAGAGGTGTATTTATAGGACTTTCAACGCTTGCTTCATTTGCGGTTACAATGCGTACAGGTGGCAGTATTGAAGCAGGACGCACCGCCGCCCTTATCACACTTGTAATGTCACAGCTTATACACGTCTTTGAATGTAAGTCTGAAACAAAATCAATTTTCGGAATAAATTTTTTCAATAATATAAAACTCGTACTTGCCGTGCTTGTATCATTCGGGGCATTGGCGGCGGCTGTTGCAGTTCCGCAGTTACAGACAGTCTTTGAAACAGTCACGCTTACTTCCCGTCAGTTATTGATAGCACTTGGATTCAGTGCGGCAATACCTGTAATAAGCGGAATATTCCAATAGAAAATCATATGTATATTATAAAGCCATTGTGAAATAATATCCGTATATCATTACGGAGGTTTTACAATGGCTGAATATATTTCACAAGGTGTTTTCAGACTTGCAAACACGGTAAAAATTGAAAGTTTTGCCGGCGTTGCCGGTTCAAAGGAGGGCAAAGGTCCTCTCGGAACATATTTCGACAAGGTAGTTGAAGACAGTCATTTCGGTAAGGATTCATGGGAAAAAGCAGAAAGCAGATTCCAGCTTGAAGCGGTAAGTCTTGCGGTACAGAAAGCAGGAATAACAAAAGAAGATATTGATGTTATATGTTCGGGCGACCTGATTAACCAGTGTATCGGTTCAACTTACGGACTTCGTGAACTTGAAATACCTTTCCTCGGTATTTACGGTGCTTGTTCCACTATGGCGGAGGGACTGCTTATATCCTCGATTCTCACGGACAACAACGTTGCCAACCGTGCAGTAGCGGTTACATCATCGCATTTTTCGACGGCAGAAAGACAGTTCCGTTTTCCCCTTTCATACGGCGGACAGCGTACACCTACTGCACAATGGACGTGTACTGCTTCAGGTGCGGTAATACTTTCACAGAATACAGGAATGATTAAAATTGTCGGTGGTTGTATAGGAAAAATAACCGACATGGGTATAAATGATATAAATAATATGGGCAGTGCAATGGCTCCTGCCGCCGCCGAAACAATAAGGCGTTACCTTACCGCCACAAATACAGTCCCTGCGGATTATGATTTTATAGTTACGGGAGATTTAGGTGTTGTGGGCAGTAAATTGATTATAGAATTTTTGCAGAAACAGGAAATTGATATTTCAGTACAGCACCGTGACTGTGGCTGTATGATTTTTGACAACGAAAATCAGGATACACACTGCGGAGGTTCGGGCTGTGGTTGCAGTGCAAGCGTACTGTGTAGTTATTTTCTTCCCATGCTTGAAAGAGGAGAAGTAAAAAACATTCTCTTTGTTGCCACAGGTGCATTAATGTCCCCCATGTCATTACAGCAGGGTGAATCAATTCCGTCAATCGCCCATCTTGTACATCTAAGAAAGGACTGAAAAATATGCTCTGGGATTTTATAAAGGCCTTTATGGTTGGCGGTGCGATATGTGCCGTCGGACAGCTTCTCATTGACTATACAAAATTAACCCCTGCCCGAATACTGACAAGTTTTGTGGTTGCAGGTGTGGCATTATCCGCACTCGGAATATATAAACCGCTTGTTGACTTTGCAGGAGCAGGTGCTTCCGTTCCGCTTACGGGATTCGGTCATCTTCTTGCCGAGGGTGTCCGCAAAGCTGTTTCACGTGACGGATTTTTAGGTATATTTACAGGCGGTATGACTTCAGCCGCCGCTGGTATAACCGTAGCACTTCTTGCAGGACTTTCAGCGTCGGCAGTATTCAAACAAAAAGACAAGAACTGATATAAAAAAGGCATTTCCGTTTTTAATTGGAATTGCCTTTTTATTATACATATAACATTTCACCAAATAAAATTCTGAAACCAATAATTATATTGTAATTTGTTACAAATCTGATTTTTTTTCAGTTTTTCTGTTGACTTTTCGGAAAACCTGTGATATAATAATAAACGTCGTAAGGCAGTAATGGCAGAAGCGACAAATATGGCGGCATAGCTCAGTTGGCTAGAGTACTCGGTTCATACCCGATTGGTCGTTGGTTCAAATCCTACTGCCGCTACCACTTAAAGAGGCCCGTTGGTCAAGCGGTTAAGACATCGCCCTTTCACGGCGGAATCATGGGTTCGATTCCCGTACGGGTCACCAAGGAAAGAAACTGTATTAATTTACAGTTTCTTTTTTTATCTGAAAAATCAACGGCATTATAATAACATCAAAAAAGACAGTATAATTCAAATATACTGTCTTTTCTTAATATTGCTGTTTATTGTGGCATTTAAAATAATTACAATTATTCAGATTTAACCATGAATATTATAATTTTCAGAAAGTTTATTCATTGCAACGCACATCTTATGTAAATAAACAAAAGGTCCGACTATAACAATAGCACCAAGGACGTACCAAAGCCAGAACGTACCTGCATTGAAACTATAATCTATACCTCTTCTTTTGAGTTCATTGCCGATACGGTCGGAAATATTATGGCACCATACCAGAAGACCTATACCCAATGTAAGCGGAGCAACAACAAAACACATAAGGCAGTAATGCATAGTTTTTCTGCCGTCATATCTTGAAGCTATTGCGTTGACATCTTTAGAAAGTCCCGAATAAAAAATAATGCCGTAAATACCAAAAGTTATTAATGAAAGAAGAATTACTTTAAGTAAATCTCTGCTTGTAGAGAGCTGTCCCACAGGTGCAGAATATAATATGGTATAATGATAAAAATTGCATTTTTTGTGGTTTATATGAATAGTAAAGGAGTAAAAAAGATGGATTATCAAAATAATAACCCATACGGTCAGAATAATAATTCGTATGGTCAGAACCCAAACCAATATGTGCAGAATAACACACAGTATGTATATATAATAAGTCAACACAAAATATAATATAATCGGAATTTTTATATGTTATCTGATTTCAATAACTGAGATTTGCTGTATTTTAACATAATTTGGTAATTATTGACTTTTAAAACGTTCTATGATATAATAACTAAAATATTTATATTGTAAGGAGGCATTGACTATTAATACTTTAAGCAAATATAAAGCCTGCCTGATTGGCGGTGCAATAGGTGACGCTCTCGGTTATACTGTTGAGTTTATGCATGAAAGGAACATTTTCAATGAGTACGGCGAAAACGGCATAACAGAATATGAAATCATAAACGGAAAAGCCATTATTTCCGACGATACACAGATGACCCTTTTCACCGCAAACGGTCTTCTGCTTGGTGCAAAAGACGGCTCATATATTCACTCGATATATGATTGTTATAAAGAATGGTTTATAACACAGAACTGCGGATATGAAACAAAATCAAAATGCCGTGATTTGCTTGTTTCATGGCTTTTAGACGTTCCAGAGCTGTGGTCAAGACGAGCGCCAGGATTTACTTGTATTAATGCTATCTCCTTAGGTAAAATGGGTTCTGTAAGAAATCCCATAAACGACAGTAAAGGTTGTGGCGGTGTAATACGTGTTGCACCCGTCGGACTGTTTTTCAAGAACACAAGCATTATTTCACAGACCGATATGTTAGCCGCTGAAGCTTCCGCAATTACTCACGGTCATGAACTGGGTTATATTCCGTCCGCTGCTTTTGCACACATTATAAACCTTATTTCACACAGTAATATTTCACTCAGAGATGCAGTAAACGACAGCATTTCCCATACAGAAAAACTTTTCAAAAATGCTGAACATATCAGATATTTCAGTAAACTCATGAAAAAGGCTGTAAAGCTTTCCGAAAAGAAATACAGTGACCTTGATGCTATTCACGAACTCGGCGAAGGCTGGGTAGCGGAAGAAACTCTTGCAATTGCCGTCTACTGTGCATTAAAATATGAAAACGATTTTGAAAAAGCAATTGTAACATCTGTAAATCACAACGGCGACAGCGATTCCACGGGAGCAGTTGCAGGAAACATTATCGGTGCATATCTCGGTATGGACTCTATACCACAGAAATTTCTTGACAATCTCGAAATCAGTGGCGTTATTTCTGAAATAGCAGAAGATTTATATAAATATGACCTTGATGAATATCAGGAAGAAATGAAAAGCAAGTATAAAATCTGAACATATGTAAAAGGACATACCATAGTATGTCCTTTTTCCTTGTTTTAAGGTATATTATTACATTTTACGGCATATTATTTCCTGATATAATCAGGAGGTGGTATAATGGAAAAAAATGAATACCTTGTTGCTCTTGCAGGAAATCCAAATGTCGGAAAATCAACGGTTTTCAATGCTCTTACAGGTATGAACCAGCATACAGGAAACTGGGCAGGTAAAACCGTATCAAGTGCGGAGGGATATTTTGAATACAAAGATATGAAAATTACTCTTGCCGATATTCCAGGTACATATTCTCTCCGTACAAACTCCGCCGAAGAAACAACTGCAAGCGATTTTATATGCTTTTCGGGTGCAGACGCTGCTATTATAGTATGTGATGCAACGTGTCTTGAACGCAATCTTAATCTTACTTTGCAGATTATTGAAGCCATGCCAAAAAGCATAGTGTGCATAAATCTTCTTGACGAGGCTGAAAAAAAGGGAATTGAAATAAATCTTGACCTTTTAAGCGAACTGCTCGGCGTTCGGGTCATCGGTGTCACCGCACGGAGCGGAAAGGGTCTTGACGAACTTCTTGAATGTCTTTATAACTGCATAAAAGACGGTTCAGACATAAAACCGCCTTTAGTTCAGCTCCCCGACAGCATAGAAAAGGCAGTTTCCGAAACTCAGAAAATCATTGAAAACAATATACATAAACTTCCGCCACGTCTTACCGCACTTCGTATTATTGAGGGTGATACAGATTTTATAGAAAAAGCCCGTCATTTTGAAAATACTGATATTTTTAACGTTCCTGAAATTCACGACATAAAGTCCGATTTACACAAACAAGGTTTCACCAAAGAAAAAATTACCGACGAAATTATTTCAGCAGTTATAAACAAATCTGCCGAAATAACCGATAAAACAGTAAGTTACAGCAAATCTTCCCCTTACATACGTGACAGGAAACTTGACAGAATTTTTCTCAGTAAACGTTTCGGAATACCTGTGATGATTCTTTTATTCGGTCTTATTCTCTGGATTACAATTATCGGTGCAAATTATCCGTCTGACCTGCTCGGAAAAATTCTTTTCAGATTCGGCGACATTCTTTCAGACGGTCTGCAAAAAATTCACGCTCCGCAGTGGCTTGACGGCGTACTTATACAAGGCATTTACCGTGTACTTGCATGGGTTGTGTCAGTAATGCTTCCGCCTATGGCGATATTCTTTCCTATGTTCACACTTCTTGAAGATTTCGGGTATCTCCCACGGATAGCCTTCAATCTCGACCACGGTTTCCGTTGTGCAAACGCCTGCGGAAAACAAGCTATAACTATGGCTATGGGATTCGGGTGCAATGCCTGCGGAGTAACGGGCTGTCGGATTATAGATTCCCCACGTGAAAGACTTATTGCAATACTTACAAATAATTTCGTTCCCTGCAACGGACGTTTTCCGACTATCATCATGATAATCACAATGTTTTTTGTAACGTCAGGCAGTATTATGTCTGCTGTTGTCCTGCTTGGTGTAATAATTATCGGCGTTGTAATGACACTTATCATGTCGAAAATTCTGTCATGCACAGTACTGAAAGGCGTTGCCTCGTCCTTTACTCTTGAACTCCCCCCCTACCGAAAACCACAGTTTACAAAAGTTATTGTACGCTCAATATTTGACAGAACTATTTTCGTACTTGCAAGAGCCTGCACCGCCGCCGCTCCGTGTGGTCTGCTTATATGGATAGTTGCAAATGTACACATCGGACAAAACACACTACTTTCATTAACAGCCGATTTTCTTGACCCTTTCGCCTCTCTTATGGGTCTTGACGGCGTTATACTTCTCGCTTTTATACTCGGATTTCCTGCAAACGAAATTGTTTTCCCCATAATACTTATGACATATCTTGCACAGGGAAATCTTATTGAAATGTCCGACACGGTTCAGCTGCATTCCCTGCTTACAGAAAACGGCTGGAACATAACCACAGCTTTATGTATGATGATTTTTACACTGTTTCATTTTCCGTGTGCCACAACCTGCATGACAATAAAAAAAGAAACAGGAAGTATAAAATGGACTGCACTTAGTTTTATACTGCCGACAGTTACGGGAATTATTCTTTGCATGATTATAAACGCAGTAAGCATGATATTCTGAAAATAAAAAGACCGCACCGAAAAAATTTCAGTGCGGTTTGTTGTGCTTTGTAATATCAATTTTTTTGCGTGGTTCTTTTCCGAACACAATATTTACGGTATTATGCTTGTCATTGAATATTACCGAAAAACGTCTTGTATTTTTATTCATATGTGAAGTGTGCAGAAGTGCGGACAATGTTTTTTCCCTGAGTTCTTCGGGACTTGTAAATTCTCCCTTGTCCGTCACCGCACGGAATATTATTTTATTTTCACTGAAACGCTTTTCTATAAATTCAAAAAGTTCACGATATGTTGAAACAAAACTGTTTGTACTGTAAAAATAGTTAAGACTCGAATCAATGCATTCGGGGAGTGACACTCCGCTTAAAACCTGATGGTCAAGCATTATTTCTTTTGTTGTAAGATTAAAGTAGTCATAACTTATATACTGTATATCTTCATGATACATATTGTCCCACGTCACATCAACATGATATGATTCGTTTCCTATTTTAACAAGATTCCATGCATGATAGTCGTCTTTTGTAAAATCACCCTCATGATTTGCCTTGCCGAGTACTACTATACATTTCATTCCGAACTGATTACAGAGAAGCTTGAAAGCCTTTGCAATTCCCTCACATACTGCCTTATTATCAAGAAAAACTCCCACTATTGAATGTGCATTGAAACAATCGTTTCTTTTAAGTGAATCATAGTCATATGCCACACTTTTTGCTATACTGTCATGCAGATATTTTTCAAGCCTGAATCCGTCGGTCAGAAAAGTCTGTGCCTTTGCGGTAACTTTATTTATAATCTTCTGTATATCGCCGTTTATAGCGTTTACTTCACCGACGTTGTAAATATATTCAGGCATAAGAACGTAATAACCTGTATACCCTGCCATTTTTATAACAGTCTGGTTTATATAATAAAAATGCGGATTATCATAAAGAACTTTCAGATAAGTTTCCTGAACTGTTTCAGGTGTTACATCAAGTGATATGACTATATTCAGACAATAGGCAGAAAGTCCGTTATAAATAATCTTATATATTTCTCTTTCCGCCCTGTTCATAATTATATAATAATATCTGTCATTTTTCATTATACTGCTCTCAGCACTCAGATATTCTGCAATGCTTATTAATATCCTCCTGCTTTAAGTTCAAATTCGTCGGCGGCTACCACTTCTCCCGACTCTCCGCACCATCTGCAACTAAATGATGTATTCTTCGATGACCAGCAGGTGAGTTTTCCGCATGACGAACATTTTACCCAGCCCGTTGAACGGCAATGAGGACAACCAGGATATTCGCAGTCAAATTCCATACGTCCTGAAATGACAGTATCTGTATAGCCCTCGTTTGACGCACTTTTTTCACTGAGAGGAAATGCCCATGTACAATACCATATGTCATCGCTTCTTCTTTCCATGCGTATTCCGAATGAATCGGACGACACACCGCATCGTGCCATTACTACGTTTGCTTCTTTTACATTATTTTTCATGATATACTCCTAATTATAGTTTGTATTTTATGTTTCTTGATTTACAGTACATTTCCGCATAACTGTTGTTCCTTATAGTAATTTCCAGATTCGGACAGTCATTGAATGCACCTTCACCAATATACTTCACACTTTCGCCTATAGTCACATTTTTCAGATTCACGCACCCTGCAAAAGCAAGTGAACCTATTTCGGTTACCTTTCTTGATATAATAATATTTTCAAGAGATTCACAGCGGTAAAATGCATAATTTCCTATACTGACAAGATTCATAGGAAACATGAACCTTTCAAGCCCTGTACAGTATTCAAAAGCTTTATCGCCTATTTTACGGAGATTTCCTGTAAAAGTAACCGTTTTAAGATTAACCGCACAGCTGAAAGCTCTGTATCCTGCTTCTTCCACACGGTCTTCAAAATAATACCCTGCATCTGCAACCGACGGCGGATATTTCAGTAAAATATTTCCACGTCTGTTATGCAGAACACCTTCATATGAGCTGAAATTTCTGTTTCCCGAATCGGTTTCAATATATTTAAGACAGGGGGTCATATAAAAAGCGTCGGGTTCTATTATTTTCAGACTTCTCGGCAGTTTTATTGTTTCGGCATTATTGTAGTCAAAAGCCTTTCTGCAAATTCGTTCAGTATTTTCGGGAATTATATATTTCTGTCTGTTACGGCTGTTTTCGGCACGGACTGCCGATTTTGTTCTTTTATCAAGCAGTATACCGTCTTTTACAATATATCCGCAGTTTTCATGAACATTTATGATTTCAAGAGAACTGCACCCCTCAAACGCACACGTTCCTATGCTTTTCAACTCGGACGGAAGATATATTTTTTTTAAATTAATACAGTTTATAAAAGCTTTCGGATATATCGCCGTAACTGTTTCAGGCAGTATAATTTCAGTAAGATTTTTATCTGCCGAATATGCTCTGAATCCGACTGCATTACAGCTTCTGTCAATTTCATTCCCCGAAATCTTCATTTTCTTTGTAAATACTTTTTTCTGAGGTTCAGCCTGCGTTTCTGAAACTGTATTCATAAACGAATCGGGCAATCCTCCCGAAACGACAAGACCAAGTGCATATGCAACCGACATTAAAGCATATTCAGAAGCACTTTCGGTAATGCATATATCTTCTGCAATACGGTGAGAAATTTTTTTTATTTCGAATAATGTTTCACCGTCACTTTTTCCGTAAAGCCTGATAAGTTCATTTACAGCATTTTCACGCATGATATTTAAAATAAGCTTGCGTTCTTTTCGTTTATCGGGTACATAGTCCATAAGTATGGCATTTATTCTTGCTGTATTAAGAAAAAGTTCTTTGCCGTAATCGTCTGCCAGCTGTTTCAGAAGTTCTGCCATACTTTCTTTATCATTACCATTTGAAACAAATTTTTCACTGCAAAACGGACATTTATATTTATTCTCCGAATCAGTAAAAAGTACACCCGTTATTTTTCTGCATTTCGGACAACGCATTTATTCACCTCCTGAAAAATGCGGATACATCGTTGAAAAAACAAATATATCCGCATAATTATTTTATCTTTAATTCAAAGACTCTAAGTCTAATATTCCACCTTCTATTACTTCCGGCTCATAATCATGATTTTCGTCAGATTCATCATCTTCTGAGTTTTCATGCACATCGTCCGAAATATTTTCGGCGGTTTCCTGACCTGAATTTTCGGTGTCTGCGTTTTTTTCTTCGTTTATGTCATCTTTATCCGAATTATCTTCTTCTGAATCTTCATGTACATTGTCCACAATATTTTCGGCGGTTTCCTGACCTGAATTTTCAGTGTCTGCATTTTTTTCTTCGTTTATGTCAATATCTTTATCAGATTCATCTTCATATGAAGTTTCAATTTCCTTTTCCAAAGATACCCTATGTTTTTCCTGATAACTTTCGTCGGGGTTATTTTCCTCCGAATTTTCATGCTTTTTTTCTGAAATCTTCTGGATTTTTTCATTACGCATTTTTTCATCTTCAGGAAGCGGAAAATCTATATCCATATTTCTTCTTCTCACAAGGTCATCATCGGGAATACCGTCATTATCAGGATTCTCATTATTCGGCTCTTCGGAACATTCGGAATTTCTTCTGTTCCAGAGCTTTTCCCTCTTTTCGACATACTTTCTGTATTCCGTTACGGGTCTTCCGCATTTCGTACAGAAACCACTTCTGCCAGATACAATTATTCCGCAGTAATAACATACATTTATTGAATCAGACGCTCCACGCAGATTTCTTTTGAGAGTCTCATAATCGTTTTCAATAAAATTATATGCTCTCTCAGACCTTTGCAGTTCTGTTTCAGCTTTTTTTAACGATTTATCAAGTCTTTTACAGTTTTCTTCCTCTTCCTGCAATCTGAAATAAACTTTTTTTAAACTTTTTTCAAGCCGTTCAATTTCACCTTGCATTTCTTCTATTTTCTGCCTGTCAAGCCTTGCAACTCTTTCCGCCACTATCTTCTTTTCAGCCTCGTTGGCTTCCTGTTCTCTTCGTTTAGCGTCGGCAACTCTTTGTTTCTGCTTGTCCATGTCATATTCTTTTACTATGGAAAGCTCAGGAATAACATCAGTATCAAGTATCGCTGCCACTGAAATATCATCACCGCTTCCCTGCTGTGAAAGTTTAGGGAGATAATTTTTCAAATCATCCTGAGCCTTGGAAAAATCAGACGTGCTGAAAGAATAAAGAACGGTTTTGTAAAGGTTATACATCTGTTCGTCTTCTTTAAAACAGTTGTCAATGCCGTCTGAACTCACAATGACCGCCGCAGGCAGTTCCCTGCCATACGCCACAAAATGATTTCTGTTTTCTATATCTGCAACATCTTTAAACTTAGCATTATAACTCTCTGGATTATCACAGCTGAAACAGCCACGGAAATTTTCAAATGCATCTTTATCACACATTGAAGTAGTCGCATTTGCAAAACACTTTGGATTTTCGGGAACAGGCTGACAAAATTCACCGTTGCGGTCCACTGTTATAAGTTTACCGTCGCCAAGCTGAATACCAAACCAGTAATCACGGGTCATGACAACAGCAACAAGAGTAGTTCCGTATGCACTGTATATATTTCCGCTTTTGTATTTTTCATATGCTTTATCTGATATCGAACTGAGTTCCGAATCCGTAAACGGATTATTCTTGTAATGCGCTTCAACCGTTTCACGCCATTTTTTTATAATCCTCTGTTCAAGAGTATAAAGCAGTGATTCATTTTCACTGAAAAACTTTTCACTGCTTATTTTGCCCATCATTGAATTTATCATAAATTCAGCAGATTTACAGCCAAATTCAGAACCTTTGTTACTTCTTACATAATCAGCTCCGCCGTGACCGTCGCATACAATCGCATATGACCATTCTTTTTCGGAATTTGAAATTGAATAGTCCTGACACACTGTCCCTTTTTTTATATGACTTGCTCCAAGTACCGATATATCAAAGGTTTTCATATTCATAACAGATTACCTCCGATATTACCACTGAAGACTGTCATCATCGTCAAACGGACTTTCCTCATTCCATTCAATATCATCTTTCTGAGCCTGAATTTCCTGAATCATAATGTCCTGCTTTGTTTCAATTTCATTATTTCCCGAATCTGAATTTGAACCTGCATTGGAACTCTTGCTTCCGATTTCAGACGCACGGACAGTAACAAACTGTATCCATTTTCTAAGCTCTTTCGGACTTGTAACATCTATTACGGCTTCCGAATTACCTGCAAATTCCGCAAGTACGTTTTTATTTGCATCTTCACCTATAGCTATGGCAACCTTTATTGCTTTTCTGAACCAGTTATTTTGTTTAAGCTTGTCAAGTCCGTATCTGTAGTTGTCCGTCGGTTCGCCGTCAGACATAAGGAATATTGCAGGAGCAAACGAACCGGTTGCGTCATTCATAAATGCTGTTCTTGAAAGTTTTTCATTGAGCTGCTGGCAGGCTTCACCAAGGTCTGTAACACCCGATGCGTCAAGATAATTCCAGACAAAATTTTCTGCTGATACGGGCTGGCTGTCAAGCCACTTCGCACCTGTGGAAAACTGAAGTGCGGCAATCTTAATCTGTGCGTCTGCATTGCTGTCCGAAATATCAGCAATTTCGGGGATAATATCTTCAATGGCACTGTTTACCGTACCGATTTTACTTCCGCTCATACTTCCCGATGTATCAACAACAAAGAAAAGTACCATTGTTCTTCTGGGAACTTCAACTGTTTCATCATATAATCCCATCTCTTACAACCTCACTTATCATTATAAAATTTCACCGTCATTGCCGTTTCCGAATCTTATTTTAAGACCCTTGACCAGCTTTATTACCTGCCCGCTTTCATAGCTTTTTGATGCTCCGTTAGGTGCAACCGCCGTCCATGCACGTCCTGAATTGTTTTTCAGACCTGCTACGGCAGGAACACTTCTGCTTAAAACTACCTCGCCCATTTCCTGATTATAGTCTTCACTGTCATATACCGCATGACAAGCATATATCTTCTTTGAGGGCATTAATCCCACAATATTCTTTTTAACTTTCAGAATATACGGATTTTCAATGGCTTTTCCGCAGCATATACACTTTGATTCCTGTTGTGAAAGATTAAGGAAAGTTTCTTCCCTGCATGACGGACATTCAGCAAGACAGTCACGCAGTTTAATAAATATTTCCTGCCATTTCTTTTCAGTTACACGATGCTCAGTGTTATTGCCTATCATTGATTCCCTGCTGAATGCTTCCTGAAATGCTTCCTTTACAAATTCGGGATAAAGAGACCATAATTTTATTTCATTACTGTGTAACTCCGCAACGGGTCTGTTCTGCGGATTATTCTTGTCAAAGACGAATACAGGTTCACTTCCGTAAAATTTACGTTCAAGTTCTTCGGTAAGACACGGAAATTTCAGCGTTCTTTCACCCTCCAGCGGATGATTTACAAAAATAAGCATATACAATACAACAGCAAGTGAAAATCTGTCCGTGTGAATATCCGGCTTTTTCTTTCCTGTTACAACTTCGGGAGCCATATAACGACACTTTCCGGCGATTCCGAAAGCTTTTCCGTATTCTGCCACATTATCGTTATCACATATGAGGACATCACCTGTATCGGGATTCACAAAGAAGTTTCCGTCATTAAGGTCCTGATAGCTGAAGCCTTTGTTATGAAGTACCCTGAATCCTGTAGTAATCTGAAGAGCGGCATTTATTACTGCCTTGATTCCCGAAAAATGTACCTTTGCACGCAGGAATTTTGAAAAGTCCTCATACTCTTTCGGACGGAGTTTCATAAGATAGCCGAAACTTCCCTCAAAATATTCCGTAATTTCAACAGGCCAGAGAAATGCACTTGTCGGAGTGCCTTTTCTTATATTGTTTTCGATGTTCATATAAAAACGTTTGTGGTCTTTAAGCTTGTTCACAAAGTACCATTTAAGAGCATATTCCTTACCGTTGTAAGTTACTCTGTAAACTATTCCCTGTCCGCCTTCTCCGAGCTTTTCAATAACTTCAAGTTCTCCGCCTGATTTGACTTTTATCTTCTGTCCCTTTGAAAACTCTTTCAAACGCTACATCTCCTTTCAGACATTTCCGCCGTATGAACGGACAATAGCAGCAAGTCCTCCCTGATATCCTGCCGCTACAGCATTGAATTTCCATTCTCCATTCTTGTAATAGAACTCAGCAACAACAAGTGCTGTTTCAATTGAAAATTCTTCTTCAAGGTCAAATTTAAGTACAGGTTCACCGACTGTATCAAATTCGTCTGCCATTTTTGCAACTCTTATATAAGCATTTGATACCTGTCCGAAATTCTGCCTTCTGATGTCAGCTTCATGAATGGTTACACATATAGCTATCTTTTTTATTTCAGACGGAATTTTTGTGAAGTCAATAAGAATAACTTCGTCATCGCCGTCGCCGTCACCCGTAAGGTTATCACCTGTATGAACTACAGCACCGTTTCTGCCGTTAAGATTATTGTAGAAAACAAAGTCTTCGTCTTTGAGAAGCTTTCCGTTTTCACCGAGAAGAAAAGCAGATGCGTCAAGGTCAAAGTCATAACCTCCGTCATAACGGTTAGTATCCCAGCCAAGTCCTACAAGAACAAGTTTCATTGAATCGTCAAGAGCGACACGCTGACCCTTCTGTAAATTGATTGCCATAATAAATTTCCTCCTTAAAATGTTTTGTGTTTAAAATAAAATGCGGAGAAATTTTTTATATGTTGGTATTAAAAAATTTCTCCACAGATTTAATACATATTATCTGTAAAGTGCAATTAATGCATCAAGTCTGCTTGCCTCCTGAACAGGTTGTCCGATAGCATTGAACTTCCATTCATTGCCTTTACGATATATTTCGCCTACAACAAGTCCGGTCATGTTGTTGTAATTTTCCGAAAGATTGAAACGGCAGATTTCCTGATTGTTGTCCATATTGACAAGTCTGATAAAAGCATTCTCTATAAGTCCAAAATGCTGTCCCCTTGTGCGTGCGTCATAAATATTTACAACAAATACAATCTTTCCAACTTCCGACGGCAGACGGCTGATGTCAACCATAATCTGTTCGTCGTCTCCGTCCCCCGCACCCGTGAGGTTATCACCCTGATGAACGATTGCACCGCTGGAATGTCTGAGATTTCCGTAATAAACAACACACTGCTTTATATCATTGCTGACAATTTTTCCGTTGTTGCCACAGATTATAACCGATGCGTCGCAATCGATGTCCTGAGGCTGCTGCCTGAATATTCCGAGAAAGCCTCCACCGCCTTTTTTTACTTCGTCCCAGCCAAGTCCTACCATTACTCTTTTAAGACCGCCGCCGCCTTTTGTAAGGTCAATTTTCTGTCCCTTCTGAAGATTAATACTCATTTCCTAATTCCTCCTTTATTATATTATTTCTTAGTAACCGCCTTGCGTATTATGTCAATCGGAATTACCATAAATGCAAGTACAATACATATTAACCATGTTTTTACGTTCAGTGCCTCAACGCTGAGGAACTCACCGCCGAATGTTACAAATACAAACTGAATCAGAAGAAGTGCCAGCATTACAATAAGGAAATTTTTGTTTCTTCCGATATGCTCAAATACATTTACTTTTTCGGTACGTGCATTGAAACCGTTGAATGTAATAGCCATCATGAACGTTGCAAAAAGTGCTGAACACAGATAGGTATCGTCAACATTTCCGAAAATTTCACGTATTGCAGGAACAAAACGGATAACAAGACAAAGTGCTGTTATATAAAGTCCGCTGATAATTACCTGTATAAGCATAGATTTGCTTACAATACTTTCATTTCTTGGAATCGGTCTGTCTTTCATATACTCTTTAAGGGCAGGTTCACTTCCGAATGCAATAGCTGCGAGCGTATCCATAGCAAGATTTACAAGAAGAAGCTGAATAACCGTCATCATTGTGGGTTCACCCATGAGAGGTCCTAAGAAGCAGGTAAGAACTGCGGCAACATTTACTGTAAGTTGGAATATAAGGAATTTTCTTATACCCTTGAACATTGTACGTCCGTAAAGTATAGCCTTTGCGATTGATGAGAAGTTATCATCAAGAATTGTAATATCTCCTGCTTCCTTTGCAACTTCGGTACCGCTTCCCATTGCAAAGCCGACATCTGCCTTTTTAAGTGCGGGTGAATCGTTTACGCCGTCGCCTGTCATGCCTACAACGTAATCGAGTTCCTGCGCACAACGTACAAGACGGCTCTTGTCTGTAGGCAATGCACGTGCAACAACTCTAAGATTCGGAATAACCTTTTTAAGTTCTTCGTCGGATTTTTCGTTAAGTTCTGCCGATGTAAGTGCAATATCCGTTTCTTTTCTGATAAGTCCTGCTTCCTTTGCTATAGCAACGGCGGTTTCCTTTCTGTCGCCTGTTACCATTACAACCTGAATACCTGCGTCCTGTACTTCCTTGATAGCATCAACTGCTTCTTTACGCACATTATCTCTGATACAAAGAATACATACAAGTGTCAAATCACCCTCGTCGCTGTCGCCGTCACGCTTTGCAACGGCAAGAAGTCTCATAGAGCGTGCTGCTTGTTCGTCAATGTATGCAGTGATAGCATTATGATTTTTAAGAGTATTTATATTTCCGTCGGAGTCAACATACTGCGTACATCTTACAAGAAGCTTTTCGGGAGCGCCTTTTACATAAGTATAGCTGTTTCCGTTTCTTGAAATAGTTACGCTTGACATCTTCTTCGTTGAATCAAATGAACTGAAATTAGTAACTTCGTCCTTGTTTATCTTGTTTTCTGCCTTTGCGTCAATAATGAAATTCATTAAAGCACGGTCTGTGCTGTTACCACCGATAACACTTCCGTCACTTGCGGCGGCACTGTTGTTTACACCTGCACCCACTACAATATCATCAAGGAACTTTGCAGATGTATCGGAAAGTTTTTCAAACTTCTTGACGTCGCCTGTTATAAACTCAACTACAGAAAGCTTGCCCTCTGTAATAGTACCTGTCTTGTCGCTGTAAAGAAGACTTAAACTTCCTGCTGTTTCAAGACCGTTTATCTTCCTTACAAGAACATTGTCCTTTGACATCTTAAGGCTCTGGAAAGAGAGCAGTATAGATGTGAGCATAGGCAGACCTTCGGGAACTGCACAAACTATAATAGTAACCGCTACTGTAATAGCGTTCATGACAAGCTTTATCCATTCAATTACTGAATCAGGAGTTTCTCCGCCGATAACTGTCTTCAGAATAACCGCTATAATAATGGCAATCGCACCGATATAACCAAAAGTAGAAATTTGTTTTGCAAGCTTTGCAAGCTTTACCTGTAAAGGTGTTGCACGCTGGTCTTCCTGTACTTCAAGTGCAAGCTCACCGAACAAAGTCTTATCGCCTACTACTTTTACTTCCATATGTGCTTCACCGCCACATACAACAGTACCACGGTAAGCATAGTGTTTGTTCAGCAGGTCTTTTGTATTATAACTTTCACCCGAATTTACAGGACGCTTTTCAGCCTCTTCGGTTTCACCGTTAAGGGCAGCCTGGTCAACCTTTACTTCTCCCTCAACTATTTCGCCGTCGGCGGCGATTTTGTCGCCTGCCTGTAAATATACAATATCCCCTACTACAACTTCACTGACATGAATTTCAGTAAGTTTTCCGTCACGGACAACTTTTGCCATTTCCTTTGCTTCTTCTTCTTCTTTGAGGGCAGAAGCCTTGTTTTCCTGCTTGTATTCACTGATTGATGCAACACCGTTTGCAATAAGAATTGCAATAAGAATGCCGACAGGTTCAAACCACTCAGCCTGTCCCATAAAGCACAGTACAACCTGTACTACCAGTGCCACAATGAGAATCATAATCATGGGGTCTTTGAAACCCTCAAGAATTTTCTTCCAGAGCGGGTCGGGCGGAATTTGTGTCAGGTCATTTGTACCATGTTTTTTACGGCTTTCTTCAACCTCTTTTGCAGACAGTCCATTAAGATTCATTAGACAAATCTCCTTCTTTTAATATATTCTTTTTCAGTGCAACTGCACTTATAATAATATTATACATTCTGTTATCCGAATTGTCAATATATAACAGTGCAAAATGTCATTTTTCGGCTTATTTTAGCGATTCAGACAAATTACATAAATGTAATTTGTGGAAAATAACATTGACGGAATTTTTCACTCTCTTTATATTTGACGGCATTATAATTAATATTCATATATAGCGATATTTCGGATAAAAAAGCCTTTCGGGATTTTTATTTGTTCCACGTGGAACATTATTGATATAACGTTTTTTTGTGAAAATGTAACATAAAAAATATATGTCCTCATTTTTGCATTATTCAATAATAATATATGAAAAAATTTCGCCTAATGTCTTTTATTTCTGCCAAATATGTGCTATAATGAAAGTATAATTTTATGAAAAGAGGTATAAAAATGAATATAACGGAAAATATATTCTATGTCGGTGTAAACGACCACAAAATTGACCTGTTTGAAGGTCAGTATGTTGTACCGAACGGCATGGCTTACAATTCATATGTAATCATGGACGAAAAAATAGCTGTCATGGATACCGTTGACGCTGATTTTTCGGAAGAATGGCTGGATAATATCCGCAACGTCCTCAATGGCAGAACTCCCGATTATCTCATAGTTCAGCACATGGAACCCGACCACTCCGCAAATATCATGAATTTCATCAATGCTTATCCCGATACTGTTGTTGTCGGAAACGCAAAGACTTTTACCATGATGGCGAATTTCTTTGAAAATACTGATTCTGTAAATAAGCTTGTTGTCAAGGAAAATGACACAATTTCACTCGGCAGACATCAGCTCTCATTTATCTTTGCCCCTATGGTTCACTGGCCTGAAGTAATGTTCACTTATGAAAGCACGGAAAAAGTTCTTTTCTCGGCTGATGCTTTCGGAAAATTCGGTGCATTGGACGTTGACGAGGACTGGGCTTGTGAGGCAAGACGTTATTATTTCGGCATTGTCGGAAAATACGGAACACAGGTTCAAACCGTTCTCAAAAAAGCGTCCACCCTTGATATAAAGATTATATGTGCATTACACGGACCTGTACTTACCGAAAATCTCGGCTACTACCTCGGACTTTATTCAACATGGTCATCATATGGCGTTGAATCCGAGGGCGTAATGATTGCATACACTTCCGTTTACGGCAATACAAGAAAAGCGTGTGAAATTCTTGCGGAAAAGCTTAATGAAAAAAAATGTCCGAAAGTAGTTCTGTGCGACCTTGCACGTGAGGACATGGCGGAAGCGGTTGAAGATGCTTTCAGATACGGAAAACTTGTACTTGCCTCCCCTACATACAACGCTGACGTTTTCCCGTTCATGAAGCGTTTTATTCACGAACTTACCGAACGCAACTACCAGAACCGCACAATAGGAATCATTGAAAACGGTTCATGGGCTGTCACTGCCGGAAAAGTAATTAAGGAAATGTTTGGCAAATCAAAAAATATCAAATGGCTTGAAAATACCGTAACAATCAAATCGTCTGTAAAATCCGAGAATATCGGACAGATTGAGGCAATGACTGACGAACTTTTAAAATAGTCTGCATTAAAATCCTGTTGGCAGTTATAATAATAAAAAAGGAGGGTTCTTTATATGAAGATTACTCTGAATCCCGACAAGGAAGTTGTTGCAAGAATCAAAGAGGGACTGAAACAAAAGGACGGCTATTGTCCGTGTCGTATTCCACGCACACCCGAAAACAAATGTATGTGCAAAGAATTTCGTGAACAGATTGCCGACCCCGATTTTGAAGGCTTCTGCCACTGTATGCTTTACTATAAATCAAAGGAGGATTAAAAAATGGAAATTAATGTAACAAAAGAAAATTTTGACGAAGAAGTCCGCAACTACAAAGGCACTGTTCTGCTTGACTTCTGGGCTGGCTGGTGCGGTCCTTGCATGATGCTTTCACCTGTTGTTTCGGAAATTGCCGAAGAACTTGACGGAAAAATCAAAGTAGGCAAAGTAAACGTTGACGAACAAATGGAGCTTGCTATGGCGTTCAAAGTAGAAAGCATACCGCTTCTTGTTGTCGTAAAGGACGGTGTTATTCAGAATCAGTCAGTAGGAGTTATTCCGAAAAACAGTATACTTGAAATGCTGAAATAAAAACAAAGAAGTCCCGAATTTTTTTCGGGACTTTTTTGTTTACTTACTGTAAAGTTTCACATAATATATAAAGAGGTGATTTATTATGCTTAATTTTTTATTGGGGTCAATGTTCGGGGGGACTGTCGGGGTTTTTGCAATGTGCTTGTGTACCGTTGCCAAAGAAGCCGACAAGAAAGACGGTATGGACGAATAAAGTCCATACCGATGATTTTTATTTTTTTGCGGGAACTGCTATAACGTCCTTACGCATATAAGGTCTGAGAGCCTGTGGTATTCTTATACTGCCGTCCTCGTTAAGATTATTTTCAAGGAAAGCAATCAACATTCTCGGCGGTGCAACAACTGTATTATTGAGAGTGTGTGCAAAATATTTTTTCTTGTCGGCTGTCTTTACTCTTATTCCGAGACGGCGAGCCTGTGCATCACCGAGATTTGAACAGCTGCCGACTTCAAAATATTTCTGCTGTCTCGGTGACCATGCTTCAACGTCAATACTTTTGACTTTCAAATCAGCCAAATCACCCGAACAGCATTCAAGTGTACGGACAGGTATATCAAGTGTGCGGAAAAACTCAACTGTATAGCTGTAAAGCTTATTAAACCATTCCATGCTTTCTTCAGGTTTGCAGACAACAATCATTTCCTGCTTTTCAAACTGGTGTATTCTGTAAATTCCTCTTTCCTCAAGACCATGAGCTCCCACTTCCTTACGGAAACAAGGTGAATAGCTTGTAAGAGTTTTGGGCAGTTCTTCTTCGGGAGTGATAGTATCCATAAATTTTCCTATCATAGAATGCTCACTTGTACCGATAAGATAAAGGTCTTCGCCCTCAATCTTGTACATCATGCCTTCCATTTCCGCAAAGCTCATTACGCCTGTAACAACGCTGCTTCTAATCATGAATGGCGGAATATAATATGTAAATCCCTTGTCAATCATGAAATCCCTTGCATAAGAAAGTATACATGACTGAAGCTGTGCAATATCTCCGCAGAGATAATAAAAACCGTTACCGCTTGTCTTGTCTCTTGCACTGTCAAGGTCAATACCGTTTACCTTTTCCATTATGTCAATATGATATGGCACTTCAAAATCAGGTACAGCAGGCTCACCGAATTTCTCGACTTCAACGTTTTCGCTGTCGTCCCTGCCAATCGGGACGCTTTCGTCGATTATATTAGGAATGACCAGCATAATTTTGCGGATTTCGGCATCAAGTTCAGATTCAATCTTTTCAAGTTCTTCACGCCTCTTGTCTATTTCCTCAATTTCTGCCGTAATCCTTGCTATACTGCTTTCTGCTTCTACCCTTGCGTTTTCGTCCTCCGACTTCGTAAGAATACCATTATATTTTCCAAATTCCTTACTTTTCTTATTCTTCTGATTACGGAGGTCATCGCCCTCTGATTTTGCCTGCCTGCACTTTTTGTCCAGTTCAACAACCTTGTCAACAAGTTCAAGTTTCTCGTCCTGAAACTTCTTTTTTATGTTTTCCTTTACAAGTTCCGGATTTGTACGGATTAATTTCATATCAAGCATTTTTCTAAACTTCTCCTTTATTCATCTCTTGCGAGTTTTTCGGCAATTTCTGCCAAATCGTTTTTATCATAAAATTCAAGAACAAGAGTACCCTTGTTTTTGCCGTAATCCACTTTTACTCTGCGCCCGAGTTTTTCATTAAGTGAAATTTCCATTTCAACAAAATAATTGTCAATATGCCTGTCCGCAGATTTATTTGTTACACACTCTTCGGATTTCTTCACGGCATTTTCAACCTGCCTTAC
Source organism: uncultured Ruminococcus sp. (assembly GCA_947177755.1). Lineage (GTDB taxonomy): Bacteria > Bacillota > Clostridia > Oscillospirales > Ruminococcaceae > Ruminococcus. The sequence goes on from CAMWVV010000004.1 coordinate 29,525, forward strand.
AGTCATACCGCCATTAGAGGCTTTTTCAGCAATATTTATTAAAAATTCCCTGTCCTCAAATCCGAGCAGTGCCTTTGCATGACCTACTGACAAATCACCTTTTTCAATCATGTCAAGCACGGATTCGGGCAGTGTAAGTATACGTATTGCATTTGCCACCGACGACCGTGAACGCCCGACCATTTTCGCCACTTTATCCTGTGTCATTCCGTATTTTTCGATAAGTTCGTTATAACCGTTAGCTTCTTCAACGGGATTGAGATTTTCACGCTGTAAGTTCTCAATAATAGCAATCTGCATTGTTTCCGAATCTGACAATTCACGGATATTAACGGGAACTTCGTCAAGTCCGAGCATTCTCGCCGCACGCCATCTGCGTTCACCTGCAACAATCTGATAACCTCCCGACGACAACGGACGCACAAGAATAGGCTGTAACATACCATGTTCACGGATAGAGTCGGCAAGTGAAGTTATAGCCTCATCACTGAATTTCTTTCGGGGCTGTTCACGGTTAGGCTCAATTTCGGAAGTACGGAGCGTTTTTTTCACCTGCACTTCACTTGTATTGTCACTGAAAAGGCTGTCAAGACCTGCCCCCAGACCACCAATAGCCATAGCTTAAACTCCTTTCATGTTTATTTTTTGAAAGAAAAAATTCCTCTGCGTTTTTTCTTAGGAAGTTCAAGCGGTTCGCCGAGAAGTTCATGCCCCAGAAGTTCATAAGCCTCCGCACCCTTTGACGACCTGTCATAATACATAATCGGTTTGCCGTGACTGGGAGCTTCTGAAAGACGAACATTTCTCGGAATTTTAGTACTGAATACTTTATTCGGAAAATATTTCTCAACTTCCATCACAACATCATTTGCAACATTCAGTCTGCCGTCGAACATGGTAAAAACAATTCCTTCAATATTAAGCGTTGCATTATAATTTGACCTTACGATTTTTATTGTATTTACAAGCTGGGACAAGCCTTCAAGTGCAAAAAATTCTGCAAGCATGGGGACAATTATCGTATCACAGGCAACAAGTGCATTGATAGTCACGAGACCCAGTGCCGGAGGGCAGTCAATAAATATGTAGTCATAATCTTCACGGCAGGTCAGCACCTGCATTTTCAGACGCTTCATTCTGTTTTCATAATTTATAAGTTCAATTTCACAGCCTGCGAGTGCCTCGGTAGCAGGAACTATTGAAACGTTTTCAAACTCAGTGGAAACAATAGCATTCTGAATACGTACTTTTCCAGTCAGAACATCATACGTTGAGGCGCGGACAGCTTTCTTTTTCACACCGAAAGCGGTAGTGGTGTTTCCCTGCGGGTCTGAATCAATACAAAGAACATTAAAGCCTCTTGAACCAAGATAAGCGGCAAGATTTACGGCAGTAGTCGATTTTCCTACTCCGCCTTTCTGATTTGCCACCGCAATTATTTTGCTCATAGGATTCTTCCTTTCGTTTTATTATACTTAATATTATATCACTTTTGAAACGCTTTGTAAATAGATATTTTCAATAATTATTGTTCCACGTGGAACATTTGAAGAACAGAAAAAAGTTCCACGCAAAAAATGTTTCACGTGGAACAATTTAAATCACTTTGTTTTATGAATCGGAATCCTCACACGGTATTCTATGTAGTCTTCATTCTGAATTTTTCTGGCATCTGCCTTAATCCCTGCCGACTGCATTGTTTCAACGGCTTTATTTATAGTGTTGACAAACATCTTCACATTCTGAAAAACCTTTGACCTCTTTTTATAACTTGCCTTTTCCCTCTGATTTCCCATATACTCCTCAATCAGATGCTCGGTGCGTTCAACATTGAGATTATTTTTCACTATCTTTTCAAGAATTTCAAGTCTGTCGGCAGGACTTGCAAGTTTAAGCAAAGCCCTTGCATGACGTTCCGTAAGATTGAATTTGACAATCAGTTCCCTTTCTTCAGAAGTAAGACGTAGCAAACGCAGTTTATTTGCAATGGTACTCTGTGCTTTACCGAGTTTTGCGGCTGCGTCCTCCTGTGTCATGCCATAATATGTGATGAGTTTTTCAATTGCTGAAGCCTCGTCAAAAAAAGACAAATCCTGTCTCTGAATATTTTCTACCAGTGCAAGAACAGCAGAATTTCTGTCATTGATTTCATGGACAATGCACGGCACAACAGTAAATCCACACATTTTGGCAGCCCTCAGCCGTCTTTCACCTGCTATCAATTCAAAAACGTCTCCGCATCTTCTTACTGAAAGAGGCTGTAAAATACCGTTCTGCAATATTGACTCTGCCAAAGCGGTAATTTCCGAATCCTGAAATTCTGTTCTTGGCTGATTCGGATTGGGAATAATCATATCAACTTCAATTTCGATTACTTTGTTTATGAGTTTTTCTTTAGTAAAATTTAAAAATCCTGCCATTTTATTTTCCTCACCATAAGTACTCGGGAATATTTATTTTCCCTGTAAATCAATTCTATCACTTACGGGAAATAATTACTACACAAAAAAACCGCTGATTTTCTGTAAATCAACGGTTTTTATGACACAATATCTTAAAATTACAGGGGTTTTTTCTTAATCTGACCGCTGTTTCTCGGATATTTTGTCGGCGTATGCGATATTTTTTTTACAGTAACTATTTTTCTCCCCTCTCCCGAAATATCATATTCGCATATATCCTCAATTTTTCCGCCGAGAATCCGAACGGCATTATTTCCGTCGGAAATATTTTCATTAGGACCTTTCATAGCCGTGAAAATACCGTCCACCTTTACAAACGGCAGGCACATTTCACTTAAAACCGACATATTCGCAACCGCCCTCGCACATGAAACGTCAAATTTTTCCCTGTACTCCGGATTTTTTTCGACAATTTCAGCACGTTCATGAATAAATTCCGCCTTAATTTCAAGCTTTTCACAAAGCATCTGCAAAAAAGTTATACGCTTGTTCAGACTGTCAAGAAGCGTTATATTAAGGTCGGGACGGAAAAGTTTCAGCGGTACGGACGGAAAACCCGCACCTGTTCCGACATCAATAAGACCTGCATTTTCGGGAATTTCCGCATATTTTGCAAGAAGTATACTGTCAATAAAGTGCTTGTAAAGAATTTCTTCGGGGTCTGTTATTGCTGTAAGATTCACATTTTTGTTGTACTCCACAAGAAACTCCGCATAAATATCAAGTTTTTCATAAAGAGTTTTCGACAATTCAACGTCGAAATGTTGAAAAGCCGACACACAGAAATCATATTCAGGAAGCATTGCCGTCCTCCGTTTCGTGCTGAAGCCACACGGTAATCAGTGATATATCGGCAGGCGAAACACCCGAAATTCTTGAAGCCTGTCCGATAGATGCAGGCTGAATTTTATTGAGCTTTTCAATTGCCTCCAGCCTTAAACCGTGTACTGCATTATAATCGGTATTTTCGGGCAGTTTTTTTGATTCATACTTCCTCATCTGTTCAATCTGTGCCATCTGCTTTGATATATAACCCTCGTACTTTATCTGCAATTCAACCTGTTCGGCGATTTCGTCAGAAAGTTCGGGGCGCTCTTCGTCAAAAGGTGCAAGCATACTGTAATTCAGCTGTGGACGACGTATCAAATCGGCAAGTTTACAGCCTGTCGAAATCGGAGCAGTACCCATTTTATCAAGAAAATCATTCAATGCACTGCTTGGTGCAATATTCAGACTGCTGACACGCTTTATTTCTTCTTCAACGGATTCTGTTTTTTCAATAAGCTTATTATATCTTGCCTCATTGATAAGTCCTATTCTGTAGCCAATCGGCGTTAAACGCTGGTCGGCGTTGTCCTGACGGAGAATAAGCCTGTACTCACTTCTTGATGTCATCATGCGGTAAGGGTCTGAACAGCCTTTCGTCACAAGGTCATCAATAAGAGTTCCTATATATGAACTTGCACGGTCAAGAATCATCGGCTCACGTTTCTTTATTTTCAGAGCGGCATTTATTCCTGCCACTATTCCCTGTGCCGCTGCCTCTTCATAACCAGAACTTCCGTTGAACTGCCCTGCACCATAGAGACCACTTATCTTTTTAAATTCAAGAGTCCCCGAAAGCTGTGTAGGGTCACAGCAGTCATATTCAATGGCATATGCCGGACGCATGATTTCCACATCTTCCAGTCCGTCAATTGTACGCAGAAAAGCAAGCTGAACATCTTCAGGCAGTGATGATGACATACCCTGTAAATAATATTCTTCCGTTGAAAGACCCATAGGCTCAACAAAAAGCTGATGCCTCGGCTTGTCGGAAAAACGGACTATTTTGTCCTCGATTGACGGACAATATCTCGGACCTACTCCCTCTATTCTTCCTGAGTAAAGGGGTGACCTGTCAAGGTTCGCAAGAATGACTTCATGTGTTTTACTATTTGTATAAGTCACATAACAGCTGACCTTATTTTCCAGATTGTCGACAGGAGTTTCAAAAGAAAACGGCACTATTTTTTCGTCGCCGTTCTGACGTTCCATAATATCAAAATTTATGCTTCTCTTATTCACACGGCACGGTGTACCTGTCTTGAAACGACGAAGTTCAATGCCATTTTCAATAAGGCTCTGAGAGAGGTACTTGCTCGGAAGTGCCGAATCAGGACCGCTTTCATATGAAACTTCACCTATATGAATTTTACCTTTCAGATACGTTCCCGTGGCAATTATTACAGCCTTTACCGAATATTCAGCACCAAGCGACGTTACAACGCCCGTAATCTGTCCGTCTTCAACCAATATTTCAGCTATTTCAGCCTGTTTCACATAAAGATTACGCTGTTTTTCACAGATATTTTTCATATAATCATGATACATAACACGGTCTGCCTGTACCCTGAGACTGTGTACGGCAGGACCTTTTCCACGGTTAAGCATACGGCTTTGTATAAAACACTTATCCGCCCCCCTGCCCATTTCACCGCCGAGAGCGTCGATTTCCCTTACAAGATGCCCCTTTGCAGTACCGCCGATTGACGGATTACAGGGCATATTTGCGATTTGGTCAAGAGATATGGTAAACATTACGGTCTTACAGCCAAGTCTTGCAGCGGCAAGAGCAGCCTCCACACCTGCATGACCTGCCCCGACTACAGCAACATCAAAACTTCCCATTTTATATGACATAATAGCCACCTCCAGAAATGTTCCACGTGGAACATTTATTTTCCGACGCAGAATCTTGAAAATACTTCGTCAACAACTGCATCTGTAACTTTTTCACCCGTTAAACTCAGTAAATTCTGTTCTGCTTCGTCAATAAGAACATTTACAGCGTCAAGAAATTCGCCGTTTTTCAGTGCGGAAACAGCAGATTCAACATACATAAGTGCCGAATCAATACATTTTTTTTGTCGCTCATTTACAGCAACAGCCGATGAAAAAGAATTTTCATTTATTTCAAAAAGCGACTCAACAGCAGACTGAAGCCTTTCAACTCCGTCATTTTCCTTAGCTGATAAATATACAATTTGTATAATATTTTTTTCAATTTCAGAAGTATCAATACAAATTCCGAGGTCACTTTTATTGATTACAGCAATGCATTTTTTATTATCAAGTTTTTTAATTAATTTTAAATCGTCCTCTGTAAGCGGACAGTTTCCGTCAAAGACCGCAATAATCAACTCGGACGAATCAATAAGTTTTTCAGCAATGTCAACGCCTATTCCTTCAATAATATCATCAGTCTGACGTATTCCTGCGGTATCGGCAAGCCTTAAGACTATATCCCCGAGTTTTACAGACTCTTCCACAACGTCCCGTGTAGTCCCTGCAATATCGGTTACAATGCTTCTTTCACAACCGCTGAGACAGTTAAAAAGAGTTGATTTGCCTACATTTGGTCTGCCTACAATAGCGGTTGAAATTCCATGACGGAGTATCCTTCCGCAGTCATAATTCTCGGTAAGTGAAAGCAAATCTTCCTTGACTTTTTCGAGTTCGGCACAAAGATTTTCGGGCTTTACTTCGGGAATATCTTCCTCCGGATAGTCTGCCCACGCAGCAAGGTCACCAAGAATTTTCATAAGCATATCAGAACATTTTTTAGCCTTTCTGAAAGCTGAACCCTCACGGAGATTTTCAGCCATTTTAAGCTCACGTTCACCCTTTGCGGAAATAATATCCATAACCGCCTCAGCCTGTGTCAAATCAAGTTTTCCGTTGAGATAGGCTCTCTTTGTAAATTCGCCTGCTTCTGCATTTTCCGCACCGTTTTTAAGAATGGCACGCAGAATACGCTTAGTTACATAAAGACCGCCGTGACATGATATTTCAGCGATATTCTCGCCCGTATAGCTGTGTGGTTCACGGAAAACGGTCAATATACAGTCGTCAAGGCGTTCGCCGTTGTCGTGGGCGATACCGTAAACACAGGTATACCCCTCCATATCCTTCACGCTTTTACTGCCTACAGGCGTAAAAATTTTATCTGCAATATTAATTGCATCTTTTCCCGAAATTCTTATAACGGCTATTCCTCCGGGAGCATTCGGAGTTGAAACAGCAGCAATAGTTGACAAAAAAATCACTCCTAAAAAAACAACGGCAGTTTTGCCGCTGAAAAATTTCTGTATCGGGATTCCGAATTTTGCGGAATCCCGTAAAAAAATCAAAGTTCTATTTTACCGTAAAGACCGCCCTCAATATTGTCCTCCGGCTTCGGACGCTTGTAATCCTTTTCAAAGCTTGTTGAGAGGTCTACTTTTTTTCTCTCAAAGTTATTGTTTTCATGATTTTTCGGACGACTGTTTCTTCTGTCATTTTTCTGACCGTCACGGCGGTCATGTCGTCTTTTGTTATTATTTCTCGGATTCGGGTGATTTGAAGAAATAATAATCTTCCTGTAGGGTTCTTCACCTACGGAACGTGAGGAAACGCCGTCAATAGCCGATATAGCCGAATGTATAACACGTCTTTCATATGGGTTCATAGGTTCAAGAGGCTGTGAGCGTCCTGTCCTGAGTACTGATTTTGCAACCTTTGCGGCAAGCTGTTCAAGGGTTTCTCTTCTCTTCTGACGATAGCCGAGACAGTCAATAGTAATACGGAAATAGTCCTTGTCGCCCTTGTTTGCGATAATGGAGCAGAGATACTGTATTGAATCGAGAGTTTCGCCACGTCTGCCTATGATAGTACCATTGTTGTTGCTTTCGATGTTTATTACAGCACCTGTTTCATTCTGATACACACAAAATTCAGCATCAATGTCAATTGCCCTTAAAATGCTTGTGATATAATCAAGAGCAAGCTTCACTTTCGGATTCATAAGTGATTCGTCTTCTATGAGAGTGAAATTCTCAATGGAATAATCACCTTCATCGTCATCTGCCTTATCATTTTCGGCAGTATTTTTTTCAACAGTATCAACAGACGGCTCTGTTGAAGTCTCAGCGGCGTTCTCAGGCGTTTCAGAAGGCTTGGCAATGTAATTACACTCCTCAGCTTCCGAGGGCGTTTCAGGGGCATTTAAAGCCTGTTTTTCCTCTTCCGCAGTTTTTTCGGCAGATTCTGTTTCAATCGGTTCAGTTTTCGCCTCTTTTACTTCCGTCGCTGTTTCCGTTCTGACTTCTGTCTTGTTTTCCTTTTTAATTTCAGAAACAGGCTTTTCGATATAAACAGCCTTTACTTTAGCGTCCTTTGCACCTATACCGAGAATACCCTTTCTTGCTTCTTCAATTACTTCAAACTTGATATTCTTTATATTCTTGCCAAACTTTGCGGCGGCAAGCTTCTTTGCCTCCTCAACAGTTTTAGCTGTAAAAATTTCCGTCATTTTTTATACCTCCCTGAAGAAATTATTTATTATTCTTCTCCGTCATCGTTTTCATCGTATTCTTCGCCGTATTTTTCAGCCATACGTCTGCGTGCTTCCTTTATTCTGTCACGGTTCTGCTTGTTCATTTCAGAACGTGAAACCTTGTTGTTTCCGCCCGAACCTGAACCGCCGTTCTGCTGTTGTTCAAGAGCTGCCTGCTGTTCAAGCATTCTCTGCATGAAAGTTTTCTTTTCGGGGTGTTTTTCGGCATAGATTCTTGCCTTTTCCTTTTCTTTTTCGTTTATCTTCTCGGTACGTTCGGGAGTGAAATAGTGGTTAAGTCCGAGATTGATAAAGAAAGAGAAAAGTGACGACCAAATCCAGTAGAAACCGATACCGGCAGGAAGTGCAAACGCCCACAC
>CAMWVV010000005.1 GCA_947177755.1 uncultured Ruminococcus sp.
ATATAATTCTATATAACAGTTTTTGGTTTCATTTAATTCTATAAAAAAGTCCCCTGAAGTTTTTTCAGGGGAAGTCTCTTGTATTTAGCTTATTAATCTTAAAGAAATGTTATACCGTTTTCAGCACACTTTTCAATCATAGGGATTTTTTTAGTTTTTGGTCAATCTTACTGTTTTGTCAGGGGATACTTCTATGGTATAATCTTTGAGTACAGCTATAATCAGTGTAGCTCCGAAAGAGACTGCCAATATAATCATACTTACAGCCTGTGCAGTTTCGATTGAAAGTTCAGTTGAGACAGCAGTAACAGCAGGCACAACACCAACTATACCCATAATATTGCTTGTCCCACCAGTTAATGAAGTGGCAACAAGAGCAGTACCTGATAATGTAAGAGCAGTGATTACAGCTCTTTTGGATTTTTTGGAAACTTTTGATAATTTTTCTAATTTTGCAAGTTTATGTGCTAATGGTTCTTTAACAACAATATTCTTTTCGCCTCTGTTACAAGCGAACCTAAGTTCCTGCTTAGTACTTACATAAACTGCTGTATCTTTTTTGTTTTTTTTGATAAAACCCATATGTTATCTCCTATTTAGCATGATAAGCACACATTATCAGACATCATTATTTCAAGTATCTGATTAACTGCTTCAATAATTATTGAAGAGATTTTTACAATCTTTGAAACAAAGTTAAAAATGTTTTCCATAAATTTCACACTCCTTTCGTAAAAATTTTAAATTCAGTCATCTTTGAACAACGCTAAAAGAGCCAATAAACAAGTACAGATTGCAATTATAGCTTCGAGAGTTTTTGACATAATATTTCAATCCTTTCAAATAGTTATTGTTTTTCATACATATTATACAATATTTTTATTTGAACGTCATATATATATATATATATAATTCTATATAACAGTTTTTGGTTTTATTTAATTCAATAAAAAAGTCCCCTGCAGTTTTTTCAGGGGAAGTATTTTATATTAGCTTATTAATCTTAAAGAAGTGTTATACCGTTTTCGGCACACTTTTCAATCATTTCGTCGCTCCATATTGAAGACTGTACTTCACCTATGTGTGCTTTTTCGAGCAGGAACATACAAAGTCTTGACTGTCCGATACCTCCGCCGATTGTGAGAGGAAGTGTGCCGTCTGCAATCATCTTGTGGTAGTCGTACTGCATTCTGTCCTCCGCACCTGCTTCAGCAAGCTGTTTTTTAAGGGAAGTTTCGTCAACACGTATACCCATTGAAGAAATTTCAAGGGCATTGTCAAGAACGTCGTCCCACACGAAAATATCGCCGTTAAGTGACCAGTCGTCATAGTCGGGAGCTCTTCCGTCGTGTTTCTGACCGCTTGCAAGCAGTCCGCCAATCTGCATTATGAAAACGGTCTTGTGTTCCTTGGTTATGAGGCGTTCACGTTCTCTTGGTGTTTTGTCGGGGAACATATCTTCAAGTTCCTGAGTGGTGATAAAGAAAACATCTTTACATACATCTCCTGCAATAACAGGATAACGCAGACCAACCTTTCTTTTTACGTAAGCAACAGCCTTTACAACGCTTTTTACTGTCTCTTTAAGAAACTCAACGTTGCGTTGTTCACGGGTGATAACCTTTTCCCAGTCCCACTGGTCAACGAAAATCGAATGAGTGTTATCTGTGTCGTCGTCACGTCTTATAGCGTTCATGTCGGTATAGATGCCCTCGCCTGCGTTGTAGCCGTAACGGTAGAGAGCCATTCTCTTCCACTTTGCGAGTGACTGGACAACTTCAGCTTCACTTCCGCCGATTTCCCTGATAGTAAAATCAACTTTTCTTTCAACGCCGTTGAGGTCGTCATTGATACCGCTTCCTTTTCTTACGATAAGCGGAGCGGACACACGGTCAAGAGTAAGGGCAAAAGAAAGTGCCTGCTGGAAAACGTCCTTGATGTACTTGATAGCGTGCTGGGTTTCTCTTAAATTGAGGGCTGGTTTATAACCCTCTGGAATATACAGCGATTTTGACATAAAATATCATTCCTTTACTGTTTATTTAATCAGGAAACAGCGTCATTGATGCTTCCCGATGCTGTCATATTTATATTTTGCGGAACTATGATTTATTCGGAAAAATTATCTGATACTGCCGACTGTTCTCGGATAAAGAATAACGTCACGGATATTTGACATACCTGTTGTATACATGATAAGTCTTTCAAATCCGAGACCGAAACCGCCGTGCGGTACAGAGCCGAATTTTCTTAAATCAAGATAATCTGAATACAAATCAAGATTCATATTTCTTTCGTTCATTGCGGCAACAAGCTTGTCGTAATCTGCCTCACGTTCACTTCCGCCGATAATTTCGCCGACCCCTGGGACGAGAAGGTCAACAGCTGCAACAGTTTTTCCGTCGGGATTCTGTTTCATATAGAAAGACTTGATTTCTTTCGGATAGTCTGTAACGAAAACAGCCTTTCTGAAAACTTTTTCAGAAATATATCTTTCGTGTTCTGTCTGGAGGTCACAACCCCATTCAACAGGGTAAACAAAGTTTTCGCCTGACTCCTGAAGAAGCCTGATAGCCTCTGTGTATGTTACTTTTCCGAAATCGTGTGAAATGAGTTCTTCAAGACGTGCAACAAGACCCTTTTCAAAATGTGCGTCAAAGAATTTCATATCATCGGGACAGGTGTCAAGAAGTTCACGGATAACAGTTTTCAGCATATCTTCGGCAATTTCAATAACGTCGGGAAGTTCGGCAAAAGCTATTTCGGGTTCAATGTGCCAGAACTCAGCAAGATGTTTGGGGGTGTTGCTGTTTTCCGCACGGAAACTTGGTCCAAACGTATAAATTTTACCCATAGCCATAGCAGCCACTTCACCCTCAAGCTGTCCCGAAACGGAAAGTCCTGCACGTCTGCCGAAAAAGTCGTTTGAATAGTATTCCTCTTCGTTCTTGTACTCGTCTGAGTAACCTATTGTTGTTACATTGAACATTTCTCCTGCACCCTCGCAGTCACTACCTGTGATAAGGGGAGTGTTTACATAGACATAGTTATTGTTCTGAAAATATTTGTGTATTGCCTGTGCAAGTACCGAACGCACACGCCATACAGCATTGAATGTGTTTGTACGTCCTCTGAGGTGTGGCATTGAACGCAGGTACTCCATTGAACAGCCTTTTTTCTGTAACGGATAGTCTGACGGACAAACTCCGAGAATTTCAACGCCTGACGGTACAGTGTTGATTTCAACAGTGTTGTTTCTTCCCTCAACAACAGTACCTGTTACTTTTACGGCAGTTCCCACACGTGGCTCTTTATAATCAGCGTCAGCCGACTTTTCAACAACTACCTGAATGTTTTTGAGTGAAGTTCCGTCATTTACCTCAACGAATGCAACACTCTTTGAGTTTCTGGAAGTACGCACCCAGCCGCATACAGTAATTTCCTTGCCTGTAAAATCGTGATTGTTCAGAAGTACTTTGATATCAGTATGTTTCATAAAAATCTTCCTTTCGTCTTTAAAATAAAAAACCGTCCTGCATAAAAAACAGGACGGGAATAAAAATTCTCGTGGTACCACCTGAATTACCGCCTTGAAAAGACAGTCACTCCTGACCGTTTAACGCACGGAAAACGTTTCACCTACTCGCTTCTAAGCTTTCAGGTCACTGCTCGGGAGTGTTATTCACACGGCTTCTGATATGCGGATTTCAGCATTTTCCGCACTCTCTGGGAACGTCTGACCGTGTTACTTCTCTCCGTCAAGGCATTTACTGTAATTCATTCTAACATTTTTCTGAGAATATGTCAATAGGAAATAAATTTAAAATTATTTTAACTTATATTCTGTGATATGACACTTCTTTAATTGATATATACCAGTTTATTGACTTCACTTCTGTTTTGTTACATTCATAACTACGAACTTTTAATTTTAAATTGTAAAAGTTTGTCTCTGTAGTATTCGTATTGTTTTTGTCTTGCGTTTATTTCGGCAGGGAGTCCGCTTGTGAGGTCGTTGCAGAGGGTATCAAAGCGGTCAAGTATTTTTACTATTCGCTCCTGCTCCTCTATCGGCGGTACAGGAATTTTTATTTTTGCTAAATCATCATTATACAACCTTGCTATTGTACCACCTTCAGAAATTTTCCACGGATTTGTCTGATAAAAATAATATAGATATTTATTTAATACAATTTTTTCATCATTATCAATCCAAACTATATTTGAATCCTGAAAATATGCAGGTTTTCCATCAAATATGACTGTTCTGCCGATTGTACCAGAAGCTGAAATAAGAACATCACTTTTTTTAGGATATGAATATTTTTGTTTGTACTCGTTGAACAAGTCAGAAGAAATATAGGCGTTGGCTGTTTTTCCGAATGTTCCTATTTTGTAAAATGGTACTCCGCTTTCAGAATTAGTCTGATTTTTCATAATTCGTTTGCACATTGAAACTCTGCCAATTTCTCCCAGTGTTTTTAATTCAACATCATCACCAAAATCCAATAGCTTATTACGATAATATGAATACTGTTTTTTGCGGAGCGTAATTTCTTGATTAAGTTTCTCTATAAGTTCCGTAAAATTGCCAAGTATCCTGACAATTTCACGCTGTACCTCTAACGGCGGAAGTTTTATCATTATTTTACCTATATCAACTAAATTAATTTTAATTGGCACAGCATTTACAAGTGTTCGTTTATATAACTCTTTTCTGCCATATTTACTTTCAATATAATATTTTAAATATTTGCTATTCAATACCTCAGTATTTGGACGTAACAAGGCAAGTGAAACATAATAAGCAACAGAAATATTCTTTTCAACTACTGAACAAGTGCCAATATTTCCTATTCTTGTCATAAAAATATCATTTATCTGAGGCTTTATTTTATATTTATTATAGTCGTCCTCAGAAATGTATTTTTCTGTCGCATAAATATTATTTATATTTTCTACACTTATAAATTTAACTCCATTTTCTGTATAATTCGGAGTCTGATGTGTTCCGTCATAAATATTACATATTGTATTTAATCTGATATACTCCACACCGTCGGGACAAAGTTCATTTATCAAATCATTAAGTCTACTCATTTAATCTTACTTCTCTGAGCAGAATTCTACTTTTTCGCCGTTGAGAATCATATTAGTTGTACGGACTGCACACATCTTTCCGCACATTGAACACGTGTGGCGGTCTGACGGCGGTGTACTTTCAAAGTATTCACGAGCCTTGTCGCCGTCAATGGCAATATCAAACATTTTTTTCCAGTCAACCGCATGACGTGCTTCTGCCATAGCGTTGTCGGGGTCTGTTGCGTGCGGAATACCTTTGGCAATATCTGCGGCGTGTGCAGCAATACGGCTTGCAATAATACCCTCTTTAACGTCGTTTATGTCGGGAAGTCTGAGATGTTCGGCAGGAGTTACATAACAAAGGAAGTCTGCACCGCTTGCCGCTGCTATTGCACCGCCTATTGCAGAAGTTATGTGGTCATATCCTGGAGCGATGTCCGTTACAAGAGGTCCTAACACATAAAACGGTGCATTATGACAGATTCTCTTCTGGATTTTCATATTTGCGGCGATTTCATTCATTGCCATGTGTCCAGGACCTTCAACCATTACCTGCACTTCCTTAGCCCACGCACGTTCAGTCAAAGCACCAAGTTCAATAAGTTCGGAAATCTGTCCTGCGTCTGTCGAGTCGTCAATACAACCTGGACGGAGAGCGTCGCCAAGACTTATTGTACAGTCGTATTCACGGAGAATGTCAAGAACATCATCATAGTATTCATAAAACGGATTTTCGTTGCCTGTCATCATCATCCATGCAAACAAAAGTGAACCGCCCCTTGAAACAATATTCATTTTACGCTTGTCACGGCGGAAAGCCTCAACAGCACGGCGGTTTATTCCTGCATGAATGGTCATGAAGTCCACACCCTCTTCCGCATGGGCTTTAACGACTTTCAGAAAATCTTCCGCAGTAATTTCCAGCAGGTCTTTTTCAAGATAACCGATAGCGTCGTACATCGGAACAGTTCCAATCATAGCAGGCGACTTTTCTATAAGCTGTTTACGGAAAGTATTTGTCTTGCCGTAATTGCTCAAATCCATAATCGCTTCCGCACCAAACTTTATAGCCATGTCAACTTTTTTCATTTCGTTTTCATAGTTGTTGCAGTCTCCTGAAATTCCTAAATTAACATTTATTTTAGTCCTCATGCGTGAACCTATTCCCTCAGGTGAAATTGACTTATGATTCACGTTGCATGGTATACATACCTCACCTTTTGCAACAAGTCCGCAGAGTTCCTGCTCACTGATATACTCTTTCTTTGCAATTATTTTCATTTCGGGGGTAATTATGCTTTTTTTTGCAGCTTCCATTTGTGTACTGTAATTTCTCATTTATTCAGTTCCTTTCATGTGATTTAAAGGTCCGTTTCCGTGACCTATATCAAGCATTGCACTAAGACAGGAAGTTATATATTCCTTTGCAAGTCTTACGCTTTTTTCAAGTGTATATCCCTTTGCAAGATTCGATGCTATCGCACTTGACAACGTACAGCCTGTACCGTGTGTATTAGGGTTATTAATTTTTATGCCCTCAAACCATATTTTACTTTTATTTTTCGTATACAGAAAATCGTCTGCTGTATTCAGACTGTGACCGCCTTTTACAAGCACCGCACAACCGTATTTTTCATATATGAATTTAGCTGTCTGCTCCATATCTTCCGCACATGATATTTTTATTCCTGTTATAAGTTCGGCTTCCGGAATATTAGGAGTTACAAGCGTTGCAATCGGTAAAAGCATATTTTTTATCATTTCATAGGCTTCTTTAGTGCTTAAACTGCTTCCACTCGTTGCAACGTATACAGGGTCAACAACTATATTTTCTGCTTTCCAGTATTTAAGACGTTCTGCAACAACTTCTGCCGTTTCAGCATTCGGAATCATTCCTGTTTTTACGGAATCGGGGCGTATATCACTGAAAATCATATCAATCTGCTTTGCTGTAAAATCAGTCGGAATTTCGTGTATACCCATTACACCTGTTGTATTCTGTGCCGTAAGTGCAGTTATCACACTCATTGCATAAACTCCGTGTATTGTCATTGTTTTAATGTCCGCTTGAATACCTGCTCCGCCGGAGCTGTCACTTCCTGCTATTGTAAGTACCTTTTTCAATTATCATACTCCTTTCTGTTGCGGAGGCAGAATAAATTTCGGATAATCGCTGTACACATCAAAACAAAGTATTCTGACAGTTATTCCGGTATTGTAGCCATATCTTCCTTCCGAATCAAATGCTATTGAGTGATGTTTTGTTACACTCCATAATACAGCATTATATTTGATTGTTCCACCGTCTCTGTAACATTCTTTAATCGGTACAAGCAGAACTATCGCAATAATCAAAGGAATAATTATTTTAAGTTTCTTTTTCATAACTTTGTCCTCAGATGTTCCGCTGAAAGCCTTATATCTTCCTGTGCAAACAATGCTGATACTACTGCTATCCCAGATTGTCCGCAGTCTTTTATTTCGTGGAGATTTTCAAGACTTATTCCGCCTATCGCAACAACAGGGATGTCAACACTGTTACAGATTTGTGTCAGTTTTTCTGGTGTAATGCGTATAGCATTGGTTTTGGTAGGCGACGGGAAAACTGCTCCAACACCTAAATAGTCCGCACCGTCTGCCTGTGCTTTCTGTGCCTGTTTAACGGTCTTTGCAGTTGCACCTATTATAAAATTACCGCTGACGTGTTTTCTTATTTCCGCAACTTCTGTGTCCTCGATTCCCACGTGTACACCGTCAGCACCGCTATCTAATGCCACTCTGTAATCATCATTAATTATAAGCGGTACACCGTACTTATGACAGACTTCACATATTTTTTTTGCCCTTGAAACGTACTCATCAAAGCTTATATTTTTTTCACGCAACTGAACGCACGTTACACCGCTCTGTATAGCCTGTTCAACTGCTTCGGTCAGACTTTTTCCTTTTAAATACGTTCTGTCTGTAACTGCGTAAAGACTAAGCATATCTTTATTAAACTTCAATGTCTGTCACTTCCTTTCTTAACTGCTTTATATATTCGTCAGGATTTTCGCAGGTCATTAATCCACTCATTATGCAAGCACCGTCAGCACCTGCCTTTGCCACCTGATTAATGTTTTTACTGTTTATTCCACCAATTGCGTACACGGGAATTTTTACCGCATTACACACCTGACTTAAAAATTCAAGCCCACGAGGTGCAAGACCTTTTTTGCAGTCTGTTTCAAAAATATGACCAGCTATAACATAATTTACACCCATTTTTTCAGCCTCTACAGCTTCTTCAACCGAATGAACAGAAGCACCTACAAGATTAATAAAATTCATATCTTTCAGACTGATATGCTGTAACATTGGCATTGTCATATGAATATTGCTGAAAATTTCAGGGTGAAAATACATACTGCACGGCACGTTGTATTTATTGCTTATGTCAAGAACTTTAAACGCAAATTTCACATATTCCCCGTCACTGCAATTTTTGTCACGGAATATTATCCTGTCAGGCTTTGCAGAGGCTATTTTTTCGATTCTTGTCAGAAAATCTTCCTTACAAAGTTTTCTGTCCGTAACGCATATAATCTTAAACATAAATATAATCATTCAGCACAGGTTGTAAACCCTCATCGGACATATCCTTATACATCTGCTGAAAACTTCTGCCGTCGTTTATTTCAAACTGTTCATCACCTGCTGAATCGTTCTCCTTTCCGTTGTACTTACTTTCATGGTCGCCGATACCCGTCGAAACCCCAGCCGACACCTTTGTTGCACATATCTTTACTATACCGTTTCTGAAACTCTCGCTTTCCCTCGACGATACAGTAATATTACAGAACGGCAGAAAAATTCTGTAAGCACAAAGTACCTGACAAAGCTGTTTTTCATGAACATCAAGCGGATTTATTTCGCCGTTGTTTATAATGGGTCGCAGTCTCGGACATGAAAGGGATATTTCGGCATGGGGATATTTTCGCTGTAAATGATAAACGTGCAATGCACTTGCGAAAGCATCTTTTCTGAAATCGGAAAGCCCGAGCAGTGCAGAACAGGCTATACCTCTCATACCGCCCATTAATGCACGTTCCTGTGCCTCGAAACGATATGGGAATACTCTTTTATGTCCCATAAGGTGTAACTGTTCATAACGGTCACTGTCATATGTCTCCTGAAATACTGTAACATAATCAACACCGCATTCGTGGAGATATTTATATTCATCAGTATTGACGGGGTAAATCTCAACGCCTACCATGCGGAAATACTTCATTGCAAGTTTACACGCCTCTCCTATATACTTCACTCCGCTCTTTGAACGGCTTTCACCTGTAAGTATCAGAATTTCTTCCATACCGCTCTCCGCAATGACCTGCATTTCCCTTTCAATCTGTTCCATACTTAGTTGCATACGCTTTATATCATTGTAGCAGTTGAAACCACAGTATACACAGTAATTTTCACAATAGTTCGCAATATACAAAGGTGTAAACAAATACAAAGTATTCCCGAAATGCTTTCTTGTTTCAAGTCTTGCACGTTCCGCCATCTGTTCAAGAAAAGGCTCTGCCGACGGTGACAAAAGTGCTTTGAAGTCCTCAACCGTACAGCGTTCATGTTCAAGAGCAGATTTAACATCATTAGCCGTATATAAATTATAGTCGTAGTCATTCATAGCGGTTATTACTTTTTCACGCATATCGGAATCAATCTTCTCCATGCCGTCCATGTACTCCATGTGGTTTGTACGGACAGACGGATTATTTTCAAGTTCATGTTTTTTCTTTAAAGCTCTTTCGGAAAGTTTGTCAGAATCCACAAAATAATTATTTTCCATATTATTTCACCTCAGAAATCCCGTAAGCGAATCAGATGCAGAAGCTCCCCTTGTGAGAACACGTCCAAGTCCCGACAGATACGCTTTTCTTCCTGCTTCCACTGCCTGTCTGAATGCCTCAGCCATTACAGGCAAGTCACCTGCTGTCGCAAGGGCAGTATTGCACATTACAGCCGCCGCACCCATTTCCATAGCTTCACAAGCCTGTGACGGTCTGCCTATTCCTGCATCGACTATAATGGGCAGGTCGATTTCGTCAATAAGAATCTGTATGAAGTCCCTTGTTGAAAGTCCCTTGTTTGAACCTATCGGCGAAGCCAACGGCATTACGGCAGACGCTCCTGCGTTTACAAGGTCACGAGCGGTGTACAAATCAGGGTACATATACGGCATTACTACAAAACCATCTTTCGCAAGAATTTCAGTAGCCTTTACTGTTTCCTGATTGTCGGGAAGAAGATATTTACTGTCACGCATAATTTCTATTTTTACAAAGTCACCGCACCCCAGTTCTCTTGCAAGACGTGCGATTCTTACAGCCTCGTCAGCGTTTCTTGCTCCCGAGGTGTTCGGAAGAAGCGTAACACCTGACGGGATATAGTCAAGAATATTTTCATGTTCCTTTGAGTTGGCACGACGTACAGCAAGCGTTATTATTTCCGCACCTGCATATTTAACCGCCGATTCAATAAGATTAAGTGAATATTTTCCCGAACCCAGTATAAATCTTGAATTAAATTCATGTCCGCCGATTATAAGCTTATCACTGTTATTCATAAAAAAATCTCCTTATACATCATATTTTCCCGAAATTATTCTTATTATTGTATGTGCCTGATGACCTGCACATACCATTACCCTTGACGAATAAAGTCCTGTTCCGTCGGAAACGTCGCTTTCACCGTCACCGCAGATATATAACTTTTTCATAACCCTGCGTGTTTTTATAGTATTCGCTGAATCAATTCCAGCCATTCCCGAACCCGATACAAGATATTTTTCAGGAAGCTTCTCCAGTACACAGTTGACCAGCACCGCTTTTGCCTCGGCACTGTCAAATGCTTCACAGATAATATCATCATCTTTCAGAAGTTCGGATATATTTGTTTCGTCAAGCCTTACACAGTCCGTAACAATTTCACAGTACGGTGCAATATGTGACAACGTTTCTTTGAGAGCATCGGTCTTGTACATTCCGAGCTGTTCGGGAAAATACTGCTGACGGTTAAGGTTTGAGATGTCAACTCTGTCAAAGTCAACTATGTGAATACGTCCCACTCCTGCACGTGCCAATGCTATAGCGATATTTGAACCAAGTCCGCCTATTCCGCACACCGCAACAGATGCGGATTTTACTTTTTTCTGGAAATCTGCTCCGTGACGTTCCGCAAGTGCATTGTACATTTCAGATTCTGAAGGTATCATAATTATCAGCCTCCCCCGACAAAACGTACTATTTCAAGCTTGTCGCCGTCATCAAGCAAAGTATTTTCATACTCTGCCTTTGATACTATATTTTCGTTGAGTTCCACTGCAACACGTTTTCCGTTATACTCCATAACGGCAAGCAGTTCTGAAACCGTTCCCGAAAAATCAAGTTTTTCGCCGTTTACTGTTATCATTTTTTCCCTCCTGAAAAATCAAAGTTCTTTCTTTCCTGTCACATACTCAAAGATAAGTGACTTCTTGTATTCTTCAATAATTTTAATTTGTTGTTTTTTTCAGAAATAATTTTGTCAATTGTTTTGCATTTTTTGTCAAGATAATCTGCTATTTGTTGTTGTTCTTCAATTGGTGGCAATACTATTGACAAATTATTTATAAACTGAGAGGGTACTCTTTTTAAACCTCCCATTCCTGTCATGCTAAAAACAGCTTTTTCTATAAATCCACTATTTTGCAACCAATAAAATATGAACATACAATTTATTGCAAACGGTCTTATAACATAAAGTTCAGAACTTCCTAACCCAATACCTGATGTAATGTTATCCATAATTGCAATATTTCCATTTTCAAAACATGGGGTAACTTTGGCAAATACAATATCTCCCGATTGAAAAGGTGTAAGTGGCTTAGGAATTTCAGAATATTTTTTAGAGTTAGAAATATAATGTCCATTTTTTATATATTCCATGGGCAGATATTCAATTATTGTTTCATCAGAAATTTTTGAAAAATCACAATATGGTGATAGTTTAGCAATATACTTTAATTTTTGTATTTCCCAGTGTTCTGGAATATCACCTATCCATTCAATCCCGCTGTCCTTCATCTCCACATCAGGATTAAGTCCCTTTGTTACTGCTTCGGTAATGACAGAACGCTTGTATTGTTCAAGGATTTCGATTTGTTTTTTCAGCTTTGATATAAGAGAGTCTATTTCGGTGCATTTATCGTTAAGAAAAAAGGCTATTTTTTGCTGTTCTTCAATCGGTGGTTCAAATATCATAAGTTTAGAAAATTCTGAAAAATTCAATCCTTGCCGAACACCATTTCCCATATTATAAAATACTTTCATAACATCATATGTGTGCAATAAATAATAAAAATATTCAGAATTTATATTTTTAATTGTTTTCATAGCAATATATGCAGAAGTAATAATACCATGTTCTTTAGAAATTGCTGTCCTTAGACTTTTTTTGTCATTCTGTAAGTCTGTAGGACGAATAATAATATCGTCTTTTTCAATAATGTTATACGTATTAAAACTTTCAGGTAGTAAACCGTTATTTGAATTTATATTTTTTCTGACAATTTTTCCATAGCTTAAAGAAAGCAGATTTTTTTCAAGTCCTAAGAAATTTTTATTTTTTCGTTCTGTAAAATAAGAACAAATCGGGTGAACATTCCAATGTTCCGGAATTTCTCCTATCCACTCAATACCGCTATCTTTCATTTTTCCCAAAATATCACCTCTTTAAAACAAAAGGAACTGCAATAAACGCAGTTCCTGAATTAAATACATAAAAGTATATACTTATACAAATATATTTTCAGGCTTCCTACGTTGGCATTATCCAAATCAGGTCAAAGGGTCGGAACGCATAGTCCCCTCTCAGTGTGTCTGCACGCTCCCCTGTCTTGAAATCATAATATCATATTTTTTCAGAAAAGTCAAGTTTCAAACTGGCTTTCGTGACGTGTAAAAAAATCCGTACGTGGCGGTAAGAATTTAAGCTTATGTTTTTCGCCCGTGAAATAAGTCAGCGGTTCAAGGATAGTTTCCCATGACCATATTCTTTCGTCTACCTGCAAATACTCACGGAGTTTTTCAGTTCCGAAAGGTGCAAGAGGATGAAGAAGTATACCTGTAATTCTAATCATATAGAAAAGATTAGCGAGTGCCTGAGCGAGTTTTTCCTTGTCCTCTGCATCGGCCATGACGTTCTTTGACATATATTTACTGCCGTTTCTGATATAGCTGTCAAGAACATACGTACACTGGTGGAACGCAAATTTTGACATATGTCTTTCAAATTCAAGCACAGCCTTTTCCGCTTCCTTTATAAATTTTTCTTCAGGTGCAACAGACGGCATTATTCCGTCAAATTCTTTCTGTGTTGTGTAGAAAGCTGTGCGAATCATTCTGTTGAAAACGTTCGATAATAACAGACCGTCTTTTACAACGGGGTCGCTGTCTTCGGGTTTTGCAAGCGGATTATAAGGCTTTGGCATAAAGCTTACCGAACGCTGTCCGAGACCGAGACCGAGCCAGTGCATACGGAGCTGTTCGGGGGTATAGTGATTTAATAAATCATCTGCCATAGGCGGTTTGACATCACCTGAACTTGATGCCTTTTTGTCAAGGAAAAGAATGTGATGATTTGCGACAATAGTCGGCATCTGTAACTCACCGTCGGGAACGTCGGAAGTCTTTTCACTGCTTTCCTGCTGTGCAATCCACATGGCAGGTTCTGCAATTCCGTAGAAATAAATATTGTCCTGTCCGATAAACTGGTAAACTTTAGCGTCCTTACTGCACCAGTAATCTTTCCACTCGTCACGGTTTCTGCCTGACTTTTCAAGATAAGTCTGTGTGAAAGATATGGGAGCCCAGAGCGATTCAGGCCATACCCATACAGTAAGACCTTCTGCACCCTCCATGACAGGTGCAGGCACTCCCCACTCAATATTACCTGTAAGACGGAACGGAACAAGAGTTTTTCCCGTACGGTAACGGATTCCGTTTTCAGTAAGAATTTTACAGGCTTCGTCACAGTCGGAAAGTTTTTCAAACTCTATAGTGAATGACGGCTTTTTCTTTTCCTCAATGTAATTATGTTCGGGAAGAGAGTTTTTAAGTTCGCTGTATTTTTCTTCAAACTCACGCTTTACATAAATTACAGGCGGTTTCAGAAATTCGGAAATAGTTTTCCAGACAACAGGACGGATTGACTTGTCCTTCTTCATGTCTTCAACCCATTCCTGCAAAAGCTTTTCATAGTCACGTAATTTGAAATACCAGTTTGTTACAGGTTTCATTGACGGTGTTTCACCTGTCAGTGTACTTACTGGATTAATAAGATTTTCGGGCATATACTGATGACCCAAATCACATTCGTCCGCATAGCCCTTTTCAGACGTACAGCCCTCAACGGGACATTTTCCTATAACCTGTCTGCCGTTGAGAAAAACACCTGCTTTTTCGTCAAAAAACTGCATTGTGGTTATGCGGTTCAACTGTCCCTTTTTGTAGAGAGAACTTATAAACCAGTCCGTAACTTCTGCGTGGATTTCCTTTGAACGTCCGAGACCCGAAGCTGCGAACAGGTCGGGTGAAATACCATAAGCATCAAGAGTTGCCTGCTGTTTGTCATGATTACACTGTACAAATTCCTCAAGAGTACCGTCAAATTCACCATTTTTTACTTTAACTCTCCAGCCCTCCGCAATCGGTGAGCCATAACAGTCCGTACCGCCCACGAATATAACATTTTCCTTACCAATACGGTCACGCAGAAATCTTGCGAATGTGTCCGCAAAAACGAACATTCCGCCGACATGACCGAAATGAAGTTCCTTATTTCCATAAGGCATTCCGCCCGTAATAACCGCACGTTTTGGAAACTGCGGACGTGGTATCACAAAATCTTTATTTTTCTTATCTGCCATAATAATTACCTCTGTTTATAACCATTTTTCAAGTCTTTTTCTCACAATATCTTCACCAAGTACATGGCATACTTCCCATATATCAGGAGCGTTTGCACGTCCTGTAAGGGCAATACGGAGCATATTTGTTATGTTAACTATACTTCCCTTATACATATCGGGATTCTTTTTGAAGTCTTTCGGTTTTACCGCAAAACCCAGCTCCTGTGTAAGTTCCTTTACCTTTGCAAACCATGCGGACGAATCGTCTTCATGATTATAAGTTGCAAGATATTTTTCAAAGAAGATTTTTCTTGTTTCGTCGTCGCACTCTGCTGACATTTCGTCATTTATTTCAAAAGTCTCGTCATAGTAGAAACTCATGAAATCACAAGCCTGTTTCCATGTTTCAATATCCTTACGTGGCTTGTTACCGCCCTTTCCGACGTTGAGAGCTGAAACAGTCCTTTCAGGATATTTCTTTATAAGCTGTGCAAATTCTTCATTGTAGCTTTCACACCATTCAAGCCACTTTTCGCAGACCTGCTCCGCACTCATGCGACATATAACGTTCTTTGATATGTCACGGAGTTTGTCGAGGTCAACCAACGCACCCGAAATAGACATTTTTTCAAGAGAATAAGGAAATTCCCTGTAATCTGTATCGGGGTTGGCAATTCTCCATTCCTCAAAGTTTGAATTGAGAATAGTAAGCAGAAATTCCCAAACAGCGTCCTGAGAGATACCCTCCTGCTGATAATATGATAAAGCAAGTTCGGGGTCTTTTCTCTTTGAAAGCTTACGCTTGCTTGTACCCTCCATTTTCATAAGTGTAGCCGTATGGCAGTAAACAGGCTGATTCCAGCCGAGAATATTAAAGAGTTCAACGTGCATCGGCAGTGACGAGAGCCATTCTTCACCTCTGATAACGTGAGTTGAATGCATGAAATGGTCGTCAATGACATGGGCAAAGTGATACGTGGGGATTCCGTCACTTTTGAGAAGAACAAAATCCATATTGTTGCGTGGCATTTCAAGCTTACCCCTTACAGCGTCCTCAACTGTTATATATTCGTCTGTTTCAACGCCCATATAACGCAGTACCCAAGATTTGCCCTGAGCAATATTTTCCTTAATCTGTTCTATTGTAAGACTCCTGCTCTTTTCAGCATACTTGCCATAAATTCCAGGGTTTTCCTTATTTTCGGTCTGCTGTTCACGGATAGCGTCGATTTCCTCAGCAGTCAGAAAACACGGATAAGCCTTTCCCTGCTGAACAAGATACTTTGCAAATACCTGATATATTTCCTTACGCTGTCGCTGACGGTAAGGTCCGTAACTGCCGTTGTCGCCGTCAACAACCGCACCTTCGTCAAATTCAACGCCGAAATAAGCCATAGCATTTATAACCGTCTCGACCGCACCTTCAACTTCACGTTTATTGTCGGTGTCCTCAATACGCAGATAGAAAACGCCGTCTGACTGATGTGCAAGACGTTCGGCGATAATTGCATTATAGAGATTTCCGAGATGGACAAAACCCGTCGGGCTTGGTCCTATACGTGTAACACACGCACCAGCCTTAAGAACTCTGTCCGGAAAACGTCTGTCAATATCATTCGGAGTTTCTGAAACGTTCGGAAACAAAACCTGTGCAAGTAAATTAAAGTCCATGAAAAAACCAGTCCTTTTCATAAAATTATCAATTATAAATTATATCATACATGACATTTTTTGTCAACAATACCATTTGCGGAAATTATAAAACAGTAGACAAATATATAATTACGTGCTATAATAAAAGTATAAAGACACTTCTATAATATTTTTTCATAATGAAAGGAAATTTTTTTATAATGAATATCAAAGATACACTATTCACACTTTCCGAAACCTGCGGAGCTTCAGGCAGTGAAAGTCCTGTTTCGGAAACCGCACTCAGTATGCTGAAAAAATACTGTCCCGACGCTCATATAAAAAACGGAAACGTCATCGGAAATTTCGGTGAATTTAAAGAAGGACTTCCCCTGCTGGTTCTTGATGCACATATTGACCAGATAGGTATGATTGTTACATATATAACGGACGACGGTTTTATAAAAGTCGGAAATCTCGGCGGTATTGACCGTAGGTTACTGCCTGCACAGCCTGTTGTCATTCACGGAAAAAAAGACATAAAAGGCGTTATATGTTCCGTTCCGCCTCATCTTACTGCAAATGGAAGTGAAGTTCTTTCATTTGACGATACCGCCATTGATACAGGTATGACAAAAACCGAACTTGAAAAAATTATTTCACTCGGCGATACAGTTACTTTTGATGTTAAATACCGTGAACTTCTTAACGGTCGTGTGACAGGCGGTGCGTTCGACGACAGAAGCGGTATGGTTTCAATTCTGTACACCCTCGAACTTCTCAAAGACAAAAAAACCGCATATAATGTCACTGTTATTTTCTCGGCTCAGGAAGAACTCGGCGAACGTGGTGCAAAAATCGGTGCATTTGAAATAAATCCTGATATAGCTTTAGCGGTAGACGTAAGTTTTGCGTATGCTCAGGGTGAAGACGAACAGAAGTGCGGTTATCTCGGCAAAGGTGCTATGATAGGTATTTCACCGTCGCTTTCAAGGGAAATTTCTGATAAATTAATAAATACAGCAAAAGAAAATAATATACCGTATCAGACTGAAGTAATGAACGGTCTTACTTCCACAAATGCAGACCAGTATTCAGTAAGCCGTGAGGGTGCAAAAGCCTGCACTGTATCAATTCCCCTACGGAATATGCACACACCCGTTGAGGTAATAGACCTTAAAGACGTTGAACTTACAGGAAAACTTATTGCTGAATTTATAAAGGGAGAATAATTTATGAAAAATCTGTTGAAAGAACTTTGTCTTATTGACGGCGTTTCAGGTGACGAAAACGCCGTGCGTGATTTTATTATCGAAAAAATAAAGGACTTCTGCGAATACAGGGTCGACCCTCTCGGAAATCTTATATGTTTCAGAAAAGGTAAAAATACACCCGACAAAAAACTTATGATTTGCGGTCATATGGACGAAGTAGGTTTTATTGTAACTGCAATACGTTCTGACGGTACACTTTCTTTTGATATGGTCGGCGGTGTTGACCCGTCTGTAACAATCGGCAGACAGGTTAAAGTAGGAAAAAATCATCTTAACGGTGTTATCGGTTCTACTGCTGTACACAATCTCTCAAAAGAACAGCGTGAAAAAGCACCTAAAATGAACAGTCTGTATATTGACATCGGTGCAGAAAACAAGGAAGATGCCGAAAAATACATAAATCTCGGCGACTGCGTTTATTTTGAATCCGAATTTACTGAACTCGGTGAAAACAGAATCAAGTCAAAAGCAATTGATGACCGTGCAGGCTGTGCAATGATGATAAGACTTATACGTGAAGAACCTGAATACGATACATATTTTGTATTTAATGTTCAGGAAGAAATAGGTCTTAGAGGGTCAAGAGTTTCCGCTTTTTCCGTCCAGCCCGATTTTGCAATAGTTCTTGAGGCAACTACGGCTTCCGACATTGACGGCGTTTCAGGAGCAAAAAAAGTCTGCGAACTCGGTAAAGGTGCTGTAGTTTCGTTCATGGACAGAAGCACGGTTTATGACAGACAGCTTTATAACCTCGCCTTTGATATTGCAAAGGAAGAAAATTTACCGTGTCAGACAAAAACAATGATTGCAGGCGGTAACGATGCAGGTGCTATTCACATTACTGGCAAAGGAATACGCACTATTGCGGTATCCGTGCCGTGCAGATATTTACATTCCGCATCGTGTGTAATAGAAACAGACGATTTTGAAAATTCATACAGACTTGTAAAAACTCTCTCAAAAAGGATTCCCGAAATATGATTAAACTTATTGAACAGGAAAAGGAATTTGACCGTGAACTTCTCCTCAAATCCCTTTCCGGACGTAAAATGCTTGCATACATAAGAGCGTACGGCACAGGTTACGACTTCTGTCGTTTCTATAAAGTAACCGACGGAAACGGTACAGGGTTTATGTTCATGATAAACTCAACTCTTATCATCTGTGCGGACGACAATCTTGAAACTACAGAAGAAATTGACCTTTTTGTAAGCATGAACCTGCCTTTCAGAATAGAAGGCACGCAGAAAATTCTTAACGGAATTAAAATTCCTGAACGCTATCAGAAACTTAACCGCACAATATTTGAACTCGTTCCCGACGAAAAACCGCTTGAATCAATCGAAGAATTTGTTGACCTCAATCCAAAGCTTCCCGACGTTTACAAGATTCTCAGTGAAGGATTTCCTAATATAGCAGACTTTTCACTTTGGTACACAGATACATCACACCGCTGTCGTCATGGCGTAAGCCGTACATTTACATACAGAAATTCCACAACCGCATCTGCAATATATAACATAGACGGCGTTGTTCTTATCGGACAGGTGGCTACTACCGAGACGGCAAGAGGTCGTGGCTATGCAAGGGAATTTCTCAAGTGGCTCGCACAGTTCTTTAACGGACTCGGCAAAAAAGCCTATCTTATGGCACTTGATGTACGTGTAAGTTTCTACCGTGAAATAGGATTCCGTGAAATTGAACGTGAAATAGTTCTTGAACGTATCGACGTTGAAAAAGAAAATGTAATGAAAGGAAAACTGACTGATGAACAGTAAAATAAATGAAATATACAACATTGACAGCCGTATAATCGAACTCGCCGAAAAGGCTGAAAAAAACTGTGCGGAGGCTTTCCGCAGAATTGAAGAAACCGCTGAATACAACGGTGCAAAAGTTCTGAAAGCTTTTTCCGACAACAAGGTAAGTGAACCGTGCTTTTACGGCTCTACAGGCTACGGTTACGGTGATATAGGACGTGATGTTATTGACAAGGTTTTTGCCCAGTCTCTCGGTACAGAGGACGCTCTTGTAAGGTTTAATTTCGTTTCGGGAACTCATGCACTTTCTGTTGCTCTTTTCGGCGTACTCCGCACAGGTGACAAAATTGTTTCAATTACGGGAAAGCCTTACGACACTCTTGAAGAAGTAATAGGCATTGCAGGAAACAAGGGCAACGGCTCTCTTATGGACTACGGTGTTAAATATGGTCAGGTTGACTTGTTGCCTGACGGTACACCCGATTTTGACGGAATAACAAAAACAGTAAAAGACGCAAAAGTTGCCTATATACAGCGTTCAAGAGGTTATTCCCTTCGTCCTGCCTTTACAGTGGACGACATTGAAAAAATGATTAAGTCCGCAAAAAAAGGAAATCCTGATGTTATTATTATGGTTGACAACTGTTACGGCGAATTTGTCGAGGAAAGAGAACCGTCCCACGTCGGTGCTGATATAATAATAGGTTCTCTTATAAAAAATGCGGGCGGTGGTATCGCACGCACAGGCGGTTATATTGCAGGACGTGCAGACCTCGTTGAACTCTGCTCCTATCGCCTTACCTGCGTAGGAATGGGAAAGGAAGTCGGCTGTACTCTCGGCATGAACCGTGAAATTCTGCTGGGTTTTTTCTTTGCTCCCGACGTTGTTTCAAACGCCATAAAAACTTCCGCTTTTGCAAGCGAACTGTTTACCATGCTCGGCTTTGAATGTTCACCACGCAAGAACGACAAAAGAGGCGACATTATAACCGCTGTGAAACTTGGCGACGAACAGCATCTCACCGCTTTCTGCCGTGGAATACAGAAAGGAGCTCCCGTTGATTCGTTTGTAGTTCCTGAACCCTGGGATATGCCGGGATATTCAGACAAAGTAATCATGGCAGCAGGTGCGTTCACCAACGGTGCTTCAATAGAACTTTCGGCAGATGCTCCCATTCGTGAACCGTTTGCGGTATGGATGCAGGGCGGTATCACATATACAAGCGGTAAACTCGGTGTTATGCTTGCTGTTCAGGAAATGCTTGACAGCGGACTTTTATCATTATAAAATATCAGAATTTACAGGGTGCTTTTTACAGTTTACTACAAATAAGTAAAAAAAATGTTACAGAAAAAATACAAATTCCGACGATTCTGTAATAAGATGCTTTCAGCAGTTGACATTTCACAAAAATGCTGATAAAATAGATTAGATGAATCTTAATATTAATAAAAGGAGGAGCTGCTTTGGGAGAACGTAAAATATGTTACAAATGCATGGTAAAATACGACAGCGGACTTAATATATGCCCGTCATGCGGATATGCCGAAAATACCCCGTCAAATCCCATGTATATATCTCCAGGAACAATACTCCATGACAGATATCTTGTCGGTGTTCTGCTTGAATATAACGGTGAGGGTGCTACCTATATAGCACACGATACCTCAACGGAATGTACTGTTCTTATAAGGGAATATATGCCTGTAAATCTGTGTACACGTATCAAAGACCAGCCTGATATAAGTGTAAGTTATGAAAATCTTGCCAAATATAAGGCATTCATGGCTGAATATACCGAGCTTAATAAATCCCTTGCACGTCTTAGAAACAATTCAAATATAAATCCTGTCCTTGATATGTTTGCGGAAAACAATACAACGTATACTGTTTTTGAACACATCGACGGAGTTAAAATGCTTGACTATCTGAAAGACAATGCAGGTGAACTCAGCTGGGAACAGATTTCAAAACTCTTTCCGCCTATGTTCACAACACTCGGTATTCTTCACAATGCCGGAATTATACACCGTGCAATAAGTCCCGATACAGTATATATAACAAATAAAGGTGAACTGAAACTGACAGGCTTCTGTATTTCTGCCGTAAGAACAGCGGACGCTTGTCTTGAATATGAACTTTTCAAGGGCTATGCCGCTCCCGAGCAGTATTCCTCAAGCAGTAACAGCCGACAGGGTTCGTGGACTGATGTTTACAGTGTCTGTGCCTTGATGTACAGGGCTTTGACGGGGTGTATGCCTGTTGACTCAATGAGCCGTCTGAAATCAGACGAAATATGCGAGCCGAGAATGTTAAGTGCAAAAATTCCACGGAATGTTTCAAAAGTCATTATGGAGGGAATGACCCTCTCAGGCTGTGACCGTATACAGACTATAACGGAACTTGTTACAAAGCTTTTTGAACAGCCTGTCCCGAAAACCATACAGAATACAGCACAAAGACGCAAAGTCAGTACTGAAACTAACGGCAATAAAAATTATCAGAAACAAGCACCCGTAAACAACAGTCACAATGACAGAAATTATCCGCCTCCGCATGACGACTATTACGGAGAATATGAACCTGAAAGCGAAAGCCGTGGAAATAATTACAAGTACGAAACGGTTGACAGACTGAAAGTTCCTGTAATTATCGGTATACTGCTTGTTGCAATACTGATGATAATAGCGGTTTTCATAATAAACATGATTACCGACACAAAACAAAGCCGTGAAAACAATGCAAACAGACACAATAATTCAACGTCTGCTTCCGATAACGTCGTTTCGGGCGATTCCGAACCTGAAGAAGAAACAGAAACACTTGATACAATTATGCCCGACCTTGTGGGAAAATTCTATGAGTTTACAGCCGACAAATACAAGGATTATTTCACTCTTGACGCTGAATACGAATACAACGACGACTATGAAGTTGACATGATTTTCTGGCAGAATATCGAACCTGGCGAACAGCTTGTAGGCGGTCGTGCAACTATCAAGGTAAAAGTAAGCAAGGGAAAAGAAACGGCTGAAATTCCCGAATATAAAGACCTGACTATAAAGGAATATGAGGCAAAGCTTAAGGAAGCAGGAATTTTAAATTATTCCGTACTCGCAACCAAAAGCACAAATGTAAAACCTGATGTTGTAATAGGACTTCAGGTTGAAGGAAAAGACGTAAAACCAGGCTCGGTTTTCAGCAACAAAGAAGGCAAAAAACTGATAGTTTACTACTACTCAGAAAACGTTACAACAGATAACAGCAACCTTTTTATAAGCGACGGAAACGGATTTGAAGCTGAAGAGGAAACAACTTCCGAAAGTCAGCAGACTACAACAAAATATGTAGCACCCTCCACAACAGCTCCTGTATATACTGAAGCTCCCACAACAGAGCCTGTCTATACAGACCCGCCTGAAACTCAGCCTCCTGTTGTGACAAGTCCGCCTGAAACTCAGCCTCCTGTAGTAACAAGTCCGCCTGAAACTCAGCCTCCTGTCGTTGAACCCGACCCGCCTGTTGATATAAGCGGAGACGATACAGGCGTTATATAAAAAAATTAAAAGACTTCTGTTTTTGGCAGAAGTCTTTTTTTATTATTCACTGTATTTTGTTTCAAGCCATTTTATAAGTTCGTCAAAACCCTGCTGGGTGTTATCAAAATCCTGCTCATGTTCTATAACGGCTTTCATAGAGCAGAGTTTTCCGTGCCACGTAAGACATTTTATCTTTTCGCCGTTTATAATCTTGTACGAAAAATCACCCTTGCTTCCCGAGTAGTCATTTCCGCTTTCAAAATAATAAAACTTAGGTATATCAAAAATTTCCGATACGCTTGTTTTTACGGACATATCTGCACCAGCCTTTCAAAAAAATCAACCGCCTTGTCAAGACTTTCATAAACACCGCTTAAAAACGGTTTTATTTCGTCGTCGGGCTGAGTAAGGTCGGGAATCATTATAACGTGACAGCCTGCCGAATACGCTGATTTAATGCCGTTCGGAGAATCCTCAAAAGCCACACATTCCTGTGGAAGAAGTCCGAGCTTTTCGGAAGCGGTAATATATATATCAGGTTCAGGCTTGCCGTTCGTGACCATATCACCGCATATAACAGCGTCAAAATATTTATATGCGTCAATTTTTTTCAGATAACTTTCAGCACGTTCACGGTCTGTAGCAGTTGCAACGGCTATACGGTAATTATTATTTTCAAGATAGTCAAGCAGTTCAAAAAGACCTTTTTTCACATCAAAGCCGTATCTGTCTATATAGTCGTTCATAAGTGAAATACGCCTGCTCCTTACTTCGTTAAAAGGAAAATCTTCACCGAAAATTCCCTTGAGAAACGGGACAGAATATTTTCTTGAAAGACTTCTTATCTCAAAAACGTTTTCGTCGGTCATATTATAACCGAAATCCGCAGCCGCTTCCCTCCAGAAACGCACAAGAAGTTTTTCGGTATCAAGCATAAGACCGTCCATGTCAAAAACTGCACCTTTAATTTTTCTGTTCATTTTTATATCCCTTAAAAACCGCATGGACGGACACAGTCCGCCCATACATAAATTTTTATTACCAGTTAATCATCCAGTTATACATACCTTCATACTGTCTTGTGGAGCTGTTCCATGAATAATCAGTGGTCATTCCTCTGTACACCATATTGTCCCACTGGTCACGATGATTGAAATAAATATGCTTTGAATAATTGATAACACCAAGCATTTCATCACCGTTATAGTTTGCAAATGAGAAACCTGTACCTGTTCCGTCAAATTCGTTGTAAGGCATAACCGTATCTTTAAGACCGCCTGTTTCTCTTACAATCGGAACTGTGCCGTATCTGAGTGAGATAAGCTGAGTAAGTCCGCACGGTTCAAAGAGCGACGGCATAAGCATAGCATCGGCGGCGGCATAGAGTTTGTGGGCGAGAGGGTCGGAATAGAGAATATTTGCGGAAACTCTTTCAGGATATTTCCACTGATAGTGTCTGAACATATTTTCATACTTCTGGTCACCTGTACCGATTACAACGAACTGTGTGTTTTCATCGCAGATTCTCTCCATTGCATAGCTTACAAGGTCAAGACCTTTCTGGTCAGTAAGGCGTGAAATAATAGCTATCATGTACTTGTTTTCATCAACAGGGAGTCCGAGTTCCTTCTGAAGTGCAGTTTTGTTCTGAGCCTTTTTCTTCTTGAAGTTCTTTGCATGGTATTCCTTATAAATATGCTTGTCGTTGTTCGGGTCAAAAACATTATAGTCAATACCGTTTACAATACCTCTGAGTGAAGCAGACCTTGCTCTGAGAAGTCCGTCAAGCTGTTCGCCGTAGAAAGGATTTTTTATTTCTTCAGCATATGTTTCACTTACGGTTGTGATATAGTCCGCATAGACGAGACCGCCTTTTAACATATTAGCGTCCTTTTTAAATTCAAGCTTGTCAGGAGTAAACATATAGCCCGGGAGTGCCGTATTGTACTTGAAAGTATCGATATTCCATACGCCCTGAAATTTGAGGTTATGAATAGTCATGATTGTCTTTGTTGAGCTGTAAAACGGATGTGTTGCAAAAGTAGAGTGCAGGAAAACAGGAATAAGCGAAGCCTGCCAGTCGTGACAGTGAATGATGTCGGGACGGAATCCAATTACAGGCAGAATGGCAAGTACTGCCTTACAGAAGAAAGTATATCTTTCGATGTCCCACTTCAAATCAGCCGAATAAGGCGTATCGCACTTGAAATAGTATTCATTGTCAACAAAATAGAACTTTATTCCGTTATATTCATACTCCATAATTCCGACGTGTACATTGTCTTTTCTCATACCGTAGTCCATGTAGAAATGCTGGACATACCTGAAGTTGTCCCTGAATTTAGCAGGAATGCAGGTATAGTAAGGCATAATAACCCTTACATCAAAATCGTTCTTGTTAAGGTACTTTGGAAGTGCGCCGACAACGTCAGCAAGACCGCCGGTCTTGATAAACGGCACACATTCAGAGGCAGCAAATAAAATATTGTTCATTGCTATTAACTCCTTGCTTTGTAAATTACTGCAATTCGGCAGTTTAGGATATTTATATTATACACCAAAAACTGATATAAGTCAATACCGAAAAATGTTAAATCTAACAAAAAATAAGAGGACGGATTTTGTCCG
Source organism: uncultured Ruminococcus sp. (assembly GCA_947177755.1). Lineage (GTDB taxonomy): Bacteria > Bacillota > Clostridia > Oscillospirales > Ruminococcaceae > Ruminococcus. The sequence goes on from CAMWVV010000005.1 coordinate 25,854, forward strand.
TCCTCTTTATAATATTACTTGAAGTAGTTGACACCGCTTTCAAAGATTTTCTGGTCTTTTTCACCTGCAACGTTCTTGCATATATAACTGCCCTTACGTTCGGAATGACCCATTTTGCCGAAAACACGACCGTCGGGTGAAGTTATGCCTTCAATGGCTTCAATGGAAGTATTCGGGTTGTAACGTATATCCATAGTGGGATTACCGTCAAGGTCAACGTACTGTGTAGCAATCTGACCGTTGTTGGCAAGTCGCTGGATAAGGCTCTGAGGAGCAACGAAACGACCCTCACCGTGTGAAATCGGAACATTATGAATGTCGCCTACCTCACAGCCGTAAAGCCACGGAGACTTATTTGATGCGATTCTTGTATTTACCATCATTGACTGATGACGTGCAATAGTATTGAATGTAAGTGTAGGTGATTCGTCAGTCATATCGGTAATTTCACCAAAAGGCACAAGTCCGAGCTTTATTAATGCCTGAAAACCGTTGCAGATACCGAGCATAAGACCATCACGATTTTTAAGCAGGTCATGAACTGCATCCTTGATTTTAGGATTGCGGAAAAATGCCGTAATAAACTTACCGCTTCCCTCGGGTTCGTCACCACCGCTGAAACCACCCGGAATCATAATAATCTGTGATTCCTTTACAGCGTTTTCAAAGTAGTTTACAGAATCTTCAAGGTCTGATGCGGAAAGATTCTTTATAACTACAGTTTCAGCTTTTGCACCTGCCTTTTCAAAAGCTCTTGCCGTATCGTATTCGCAGTTAGTACCAGGGAATACAGGTATAAGTACTTTAGGCTGTGCAACCTTTATTGATGCAGACTTCTTTTTGGTATTTTCGTGAGAGTAAGTCTGCGGAGTAGTGTCTGTAGTTCTGATTCTGCACGGGAATACAGGTTCAAGCTTGCCCTCCCATACTCTCTGTAAACTGTCAAGACTTACTGTGTACTTCTGAGTGTAAATCTTATAGTCGGAAATAGTCTTACCTATAACAAATTCATCATTATGTGCATTTCCGAGAACTTCAACAATGAAAGCACCGTAACGTGACTTATAGAGTTCGGAAGGAGTGAGATGAGCGGAGAACTCAAAACCAAGTCTGTTTCCGAAACACATCTTTGCGATACCCTCGGCAACACCGCCGTAACCGATTGTCCATACAGCATTTGCACGTCCCTCTGCAATAAGCTTTTCAACCTTGTCAAAACAGTTTTTCAGACTTGCAAATACAGGAAGACCGTTTCTGTCGTATTCGGGAACAATCATAATAACATCTTTGTCTGCTTCCTTGAACTCTGTGGAAACAACCTTGTTAGCCTGTGCCGTTGAAACTGCAAACGATACAAGAGTAGGCGGAACGTCGATATTTTCAAAAGTACCCGACATTGAGTCCTTACCACCTATTGAACCGCAGCCCATTTCAAGTTGTGCCTTGAATGCACCGAGAAGTGCGGCAAGAGGCTTGCCCCAGCGTTTCGGGTCGTTCTGTGTACGTTCAAAATATTCCTGAAAAGTCAGCCAGCAGTGCTTATATGAACCGCCTGCACCTACAATCTTTGCAATTGATTCAACTACCGCAAGCATTGCACCATGATACGGACTTCTTGATGATATATCAGGATTGTAACCCCAGCCCATAAGTGAACAAGTGTTAGTTTCACCCTTAAGTACAGGAATTTTTGCTGCCATAGCCTGTGAAGGTGTCATCTGATAAACACCGCCGAAAGGCATAAGCACCGTACCTGCTCCTATAGTGGAATCGAACTTTTCAATAAGACCTTTCTGTGAACATACATTCAGATTCGACATGAGTTCAGTCCACGTTTCAGCGTTATCAATGAAAACTTCGTCATCTGTGAATACAGGTTCTTCAACGACAATATCAGTATACTTGACAGCACCGTTTGAGTTAAGAAAATCCCTTGAAAGATTTACAATTGTATTTCCGTTCCAGTTCATTTTAAGACGTGGTTCTTCAACGACATCGGCAACAACAGTTGCTTCAAGGTTTTCCTTTTTAGCCTCTGCCATGAATTTCTCAACGTCCTCGGGAGCAATAACCACAGCCATTCTTTCCTGTGATTCACTGATAGCAATTTCAGTACCATCAAGACCGTCGTATTTCTTCGGTACTGCATTGAGATTTATTACAAGACCGTCTGTAAGTTCTCCGATAGCTACCGACACACCGCCTGCACCAAAATCATTACAGCGTTTAATCATCTTGGTTACTTCGGGGTTTCTGAAAAGTCTCTGCAATTTTCTTTCTTCGGGCGGATTACCTTTCTGAACTTCTGCACCACAGTTTTCGAGTGATTCAAGAGTATGCGACTTTGACGAACCTGTAGCACCGCCACAGCCGTCACGTCCTGTCTTTCCGCCAAGAAGTACGACAATATCACCTGCAACAGGTCTTTCACGTCTGATATTTTCAGCAGGAGCAGCACCTACTACTGCACCGATTTCCATTCTCTTTGCAACATATCCTGGGTGATATACTTCGGCAACGTGTCCTGTGGCAAGTCCAATCTGGTTGCCGTATGAACTGTAACCGTTAGCAGCACCTACCGTAATTTTTCTTTGCGGAAGTTTGCCTGCAATAGTATCTTCAACGGGTACAAGCGGATTTGCCGCACCTGTAACACGCATAGCCTGATAAACATATGAACGTCCTGAAAGCGGGTCACGGATTGCACCGCCAAGACAGGTAGCCGCACCGCCGAAAGGTTCGATTTCTGTCGGGTGGTTGTGTGTTTCGTTCTTGAACATAAGAATCCAGTCCTCAGGCTGACCGTCAACATCTACCTTTATTTTTACGGAACAAGCGTTTATTTCTTCACTTTCGTCGAGGTCGTCAAGAAGTCCGTCAGCCTTGAGTTTTCTTGCGGAAATGGTTGCCAAATCCATAAGTGTAACGGGCTTCTGGGAGCGACCGAGTTCGTCACGGACATTAAGATAATTGATATAAGTATCTCTGATATATGGAGTATCTATGCTGACATCTTTTACATTTGTAAGGAAAGTAGTATGACGGCAATGGTCAGACCAGTAAGTATCAATCATTTTTATTTCTGTTATGGTAGGGTCACGCTGTTCGTCATTTAGGAAATAATCCTGACAGAATTTAATGTCGTCATAGTCCATAGCAAGACCGTATTTCTTTATAAAATCATGAAGTCCGTCGGAGTCAAGGTCTGTAAAACCTTTAAGAATCTCGACTGTTTCGGGAATTTCATAATTTGTATCAAGAGTTTCGGGCTTTTCAAGTGAAGCCTCACGGCTTTCGACGGGGTTGATGATATATGATTTGAGTTTGTCAAAATCCTCGTCTGTGATATTTCCTGAAACAATATAAATACGGGCATTTCTTACACGGCATCTCTCGCCCTGACGAAGAATCTGAATACACTGCTCACAACTGTCTGCACGCTGGTCAAACTGCCCTGGCAGATACTCAACGGCAAAAATTCTGTCGTCTGATGTAAGCATGGGAAGCTCGTCATAGACAACATCAACGGCAGGTTCTGAAAATACAGTGCTTATTGCTGCCTTGAAATCTTCTTCACTGAGCTTATCGGCATCGTATCTGTTAAGAATACGCAGACCGTTTATATTCAGTCTGAGGGCTGTACGCACATCGCTGAGTACAGACTGTGCCTCAACAGCAAATTCCGACTTTTTTTCGGCATAAATTCTAAATACGGACATAATAAAATCTCCATTTCTCCGCAAAGGGATTTTTTATTGACCTGTATAAAAAACAAGTCTTATATTATTCGTTCACGATTCTGCCTATGCAGAAATCAGAACGGCTTTCTTCTATTGTAACACAAAATATCTTATTACGCAAACTTTTTTCAGAATTTTCACGTGGAATTTTTATTAATGTGTAATCTGCTGAATATCCTCTGTGGAAATCTGTGCAGTTTTCACGTTCAAAAAGGACTTTTACAGTCTTTCCGACAAGCGAACACATATACTCCCCTTCCGACTGTGCAGAAATTTCGGACATTTCAGCAGCACGCAATGTCTTTATATTTTCGGGAATCTGACCCGCCATTCTGTCGGCAGGCGTTCCCTTGCGTCTTGAATACCTGAAAACATGAACACGGCTGAATCCGACTTTTCGGACAAATTCAAGCGATTGTCTGAAATCTTCGTCAGTTTCCGACGGAAAACCTACCATCACATCAGTCGTGAAAGAACAGTCAGGAAAAAAGCTCCGTATTCTTTCCGTAAGACTTAAATATTCCTCCGCAGTATAATGGCGGTTCATGGCTTTGAGGGTTTTATTGCAACCGCTTTGCAGGGACAAGTGAAAATGCGGACAAAGTTGTGATACTTCTGAAAGTCTTTTCAGTAAATCGTCGGACATTTTTTCAGGTTCAAGAGAACCGAGCCTTATACGCTCAATACCTTTAACGTCCGCACACACTTCAACAGCGTCGGCAAGATTCAGACCGTATTCCATACCATAAAAAGCGAGATTTATTCCAGTCAGAACAATTTCCTTTTTTCCCATAAGAGCAGACTTTTCCGCTTCCTCACCGATTGATTCCAAAGTCCTTGAACGACAACGCCCCCTTGCATACGGAATAATGCAGTAAGTGCAGAACTGATTACAGCCGTCCTGAATTTTCATAAAAGTACGGGTGTTATTGTCAAACGACGGAGATTCAAGATATTCAAAAGGGTCGTCTTTCGAGTAATCCGCAATCATAATTTTTCTTGAACGTCTTTGCAGGCATTCCGTGACAAGCACGACAATCTCCGAACGATTCTTAGTACCCGTGATAATATCGGCTTCAGACATCTTTTCCGCCTCTGTGCTGTTAGCCTGAGGATAACAGCCTGTAAGTGCAATAACAGCATCGGGAAGATTATGTCTTATTTTACGCAGTGCGGATAAAACTTTGCTGTCACCCGACGACGTAACAGTACACGAATTTATAACAACAGCATCCGCACCGTTCCATGAATCAGCAATTTCATAGCCATGACTGCGAAAACCCGATTTCATGCACTCCGTTTCATATTGGTTGACTTTACAACCAAAAGTAATAAAAAATACTTTATACATATTTCACCTTATTAACACAAATTATTCTTTAATTCGTCATGTTCATACTGTACAAAAACTGCCAGTCATTTTTATGCACTATATATAATTATTCGTTCTGAATAAAAAGACGTTTATATTGCATACTGAATTATACCAAATTAACGAAAATGCCCGAAACTCCTTGACATTCTGCGGAATACGTGATATTATATATTTGCGGTCGGGAAAAGCCGCTGAAAAAGCAATAAACAGTAAAAAACAAACCCATATCCTAAACAGGAGGTAAATTTTTATGACAAAGACAAAGGTTTTTCTTCAGGCAATCAACGATGTCAAGGAATTTGTTACTATCGTAATGCGTTACGATTTTGACATTGACCTTGTTTCAGGAAGATACGCTGTTGACGCAAAGTCAATCATGGGTATTTTCAGCTTAGACCTCTCAAAGCCGATTGAACTCGACGCTCACACAGACGATGCAGAAGACTTCATGAAAGAGATTGAAAAATTCATTGTAAAATAAATTTTATCATACATATCAAAGGGATTCGGTTTTTTCGGAAGCCGTGTCCCTTTTTTTATCGGTATATTTCCATAATTTACTCCCTAAACGCTGAATATTTCAGTTTCTTCATGCAATAATAAATTCAGACGCTTGATTCTGTTGGCGAATGTTTTATAAAGCGGTTTGCCAATGAAAAAACGTCTGTAAAAATCCCGAATAAAGAGGTGTTCTCAATATGTGGGACAAACTTGCACTTATTCTCCTGATAATCGGGGGAATAAACTGGGGACTGGTCGGTATTTTTGAATTTGACCTTGTTGCATGGCTTTTCGGCGGTGCGGGAAGTCTTTTAAGCCGAACCGTCTATATTCTTGTAGCAATATCGGCTGTATGGTGCATATCACTTCTTTTCAGAAGAGATGAGGCAATAGCATACAACGGAAGCCGGTAGAAAAATCCCCTGACGCTCCTTTGATGCCGCAGGAGCGTTTACATATGAAAAACAAAAAGGAGAGGCAAAAACCTCCCCTTTATTTTTATAATCAGTCGCTGATATAAGGGAGAAGAGCGATTTGTCTTGCTCTCTTTACGGCTACTGTAAGTTCACGCTGATGGTATGCACAAGTACCTGTTACACGTCTGGGAAGAATCTTAGCTCTCTCAGTCATGCACTTTCTAAGCTTTGCAAGGTCCTTATAGTCAATTCTCTCAATTCTGTCCGCACAGAACATACAAACTTTCTTGCGGGGTTTCTTTGAGGGACGGGAATTTCTTTCCTTTTCCATATTCAAACTCGCACGTCGTTAAGGACGTGATACACTCCTTTCGTAAATAGTTGATTCGTTCACTCAGAACGGAACATCTCCGTCGCTGAGAATTTCCTCGTAATCGTTAATATCGCCATAAGACATATTGTCATTATTCGGTGCAGATGCCTGCGGAGGAGCAGAATTATTGCTGTTATAATTATTGGACGGTGCGGAATAGCTGTTATTATTATAATTGTTATTACCATAATTGCCACTGTTTCCGCCACTTTCGGCTTTTGAACCGACAAACTCAACATTTTCAACAAAAACATCTGTTGTATAATGTGTAACATCAGGGTGGTTCTTATCTTGATAACTTCCAGACCTCAACTGACCCTCAACGCCAATCAACTTTCCTTTGCTGAAATAGCGATTTACAAACTCTGCTGTCTGTCCCCATGCGGTACATCTGATAAAATCAGATTCTCTTTCACCAGTCTGTTTATTCACAAATTTACGGTCCATAGCTACACTAAATCTACATGAAGTAGTTCCGCCTGTAGTCTGTCTAAGTTCTGGGTCGGCAGTAAGTCTGCCCACTAAAATAACCTTATTCATTTAAACGCTCCTTAAAAAATAAAAACAAATAATCATTCAGCAATAACAGTAACGAGTGAACGGAGAACGCCATCAGTAATATTGAGACGTCTTGAAAGTTCAGCCGGATAATCGGGCTTGGACTCAAAAGTATAGATTACATAGTAACCTTCTGTTTCGTCCTCGATAGGATATGCAAGCTTACGCTTACCCCAATCTTCATTGACTTCAACAGCTTCTGCGTGTCTTTCAATTCTCTGCTTGAACTTTTCAACAAGAGCTTTCATAGGTTCTTCACCGTTCTTGAGGCTGAAAACAACCATTACTTCATACTTAGCGGATACCTTTGCCATTTCAGATACACCTCCTTCTGGATTCTGCCCGTCAACTTCCTGCGGGCAAGGATAACTTGTACCATTCGTCACGATACTTTTCAAGTATATCACATATTTTGTCAGTTGTCAAGAGATTAGGAAAAAAATTTCAGAAAAAATTGTATCATCACTAAAACGAAACGATATCTTTGCTTTTTTTAAGATATAGCAAAGTGTTGAAAATTATGTCAGTCAGTTATTTATTGTACTTAACTCTTTCAGTCTTGTAAGAATAATATCAGCCACTTCTGATTTTGACATAATTTCAAGCTGCTCAGTATTGTCGGGAGTTATCAGCGTTACTATATTGGTATCAGTTCCGAAACCTGCACCGACGGTTTTCAGCGAATTTGCACAAATCATGTCGCATTTTTTGTCTGTAAGCTTTCTGCGTGAGTTTTCGATAACGTTTTCTGTTTCCATTGAAAAACCGCAGATAACCTGTCCGACGGGCTTATGTTCGCCGAGATATTTAAGAATATCTTTAGTGCGTTTAAGCGGAATACTCATGTCACTGTCTGATTTTTTAATTTTATTGTCAGCTGTCGTAACGGGTGTATAGTCGGCAACAGCAGCGGATTTTATTATAATATCAAAATCTGCCTGTCGTTCTGTCACTGCCATGAACATATCTTCTGCGGTTTCCGCCTTTACCACATCAACGAACATAGGCGGTTTAACGTCGGTATGTCCTGCAATCACAGTCACGTCCGCACCTCTCAGCATTGCATTTTCTGCAATGGCAAACCCCATTTTTCCGCTTGAATGATTGGTTATGAAACGTACAGGGTCAATATTTTCACGGGTCGCACCTGCCGTCACAAGAATTTTCTTTCCCTGCAAATCCTTTTCAAAGGCTATTTCACGGACTATATATGCAAGTAACGTTTCTTCGTCTGGAAGTTTTCCGTCACCTGTATCACGGTTGGCAAGCATACCATTTACCGTGGGAACTATTTCATAGCCGAATCTTTTCAGTTTTTCAATATTGTCCTGTACTATCGGATTATGCAGCATATTGTGATTCATTGCAGGAGCGATAATCTTTTTGCAGGTACACGCCATGACCGTTGTTGTAAGCATATCGTCGGCAATACCGTTTGCTATTTTTCCAATGACATTAGCTGATGCAGGTGCAATCATAACCACATCAGCCTTTTTTGCAATTGAAACGTGTTCCACGCTGTACTCAAAATTTCTGTCAAAAGTGTCTATAAGGCATTTGTGCTGGGTGAGTGTTTCAAAAGTCAAGGGGTGTACGAAATTCGTTGAATTGGGTGTCATTGCAACATGAACGTCCGCACCGAGTTTGGTCAGCATTCTTGCGAGGTTGCATATTTTGTACACTGCTATAGAGCCTGATACTCCGAGCAGTACTGTTTTTCCTGTAAGCATATTATTATAATCTCCTTTTTAATCAAGAATCTATATATTAGTATTTTACTTTATATTTACATTTTTGTCAATTGCAATTATTTTTGTAAATATATAGATTTTTTTCTGAAAGTATGTTATAATTGTTCGGGAGGCGTATAAATGAGTAAGATAGATGATTTAATAAATAAGCTTTGTCCGAATGGTGTGGAGTATATGGAACTTTCGGAAATATTAAAAATCAAGAATGGTAAAGATTATAAAGGATATTCAAATGGTAATATTCCTGTTTACGGTTCAGGTGGTATAATAG
>CAMWVV010000006.1 GCA_947177755.1 uncultured Ruminococcus sp.
ATATAATAATTCAGGAAAGCAGTGATATAAGTTGACTCTTAAAGAGCTTAAAACAGGAAAATATGCCATTATAACGTCTGTCGGCGGTGAAGGTGCATTAAGACAGCATTTTCTTGATATGGGAGTTATTCCAGGAACAGAAGTCACCGTCGTAAAATACGCACCTATGGGTGACCCTATGGAGTTATGTATTCACGGCTATGAGCTTACTTTGAGACTTGCCGATGCAGACCGTATTGAAGTACAGCCGATTGAAGAAAAGAAAAACGTTCCCGAAAATAATGTAAAATCCCGTAAACCCGAACACCCCGGATTCGGCGAAGGCGGAAAGTTTCACCCGAAAGGAAGTGGTAATCCCCTGCCCGACGGTACAGAGCTTAAATTTGCTCTTGTCGGAAATCAGAACTGCGGAAAAACCACCCTTTTCAATCGTCTTACAGGCTCAAACCAGCACGTCGGAAATTTTCCGGGGGTTACGGTTGACCGCAAGGACGGTTCTATAAAAAATCACAGCAACACCAAAGTAACCGATTTGCCCGGTATATATTCAATGTCACCTTACAGCAGGGAAGAAGTAGTTTCACGTAATTTTGTACTGGAAGAAAAACCGCACGCCATTATAAATATAGTCGATGCTACAAATATTGAAAGAAATCTTTACCTTACAATGCAGCTGCTTGAAATGAATATCCCGATGGTTGTCGCTCTCAATATGATGGACGAATTGACTTCAAACGGCGGAAGTATTGATGTAAATGAAATGGAGCTTATGCTTGGCGTGCCTGTTGTACCGATTTCTGCGGCAAAAAATGAGGGTATTGAAGAACTTACAGAACACGCTTTACACGTTGCACATTATCAGGAACGTCCGCAAAGACAGGATTTCTGCAGTGAAAATGACAACGGCGGTGCGGTTCACCGATGTCTGCACGGCATAAGTCATCTGATTCAGGACCATGCGGAAAATGCAGGTCTGCCGTTAAGATTTTCGGCAGGAAAAGTTGCCGAAGGCGATGAGCTGATTATTTCCAAACTTATACTTGAACAGAACGAGAAAGAAATGGTTGAACATATTGTATCACAAATGGAAAAGGAGCGTGGTCTTGACAGAAGTGCGGCAATAGCAGACATGAGATTTTCCTATATACATAAAGTCTGTCAGAACTCCGTCCGCAAGCCGAAAGAAAGTAAGGAGCATATAAGAAGTCAGAAGATAGACAAGTTACTTACGGGAAAATATACCGCCATACCGTCATTCATATGCATTATGGCTCTCGTTTTCTGGCTTACTTTCAATGTAATCGGTGCATGGCTTCAGGGACTGCTTGAAAACGGTGTAGAAGCCCTTACAAATCTTACGGACAAAGCACTGACTTCCGCAGGAGTAAACGAAACAATTCACAGTCTTATCATAGACGGAATTTTTGCAGGTGTGGGAAGTGTTCTGAGTTTCCTGCCGATTATTGTAACACTGTTTCTTTTCCTGTCACTCCTTGAGGACAGCGGTTATATCGCAAGAGTTGCATTTTTTATGGATAAGCTCCTGAGAAAAATAGGACTTTCGGGAAGAAGTATAGTTCCACTGTTAATCGGTTTCGGCTGTACTGTTCCTGCTGTTATGGCAACAAGAACAATGCCGAGCGAACGTGACAGAAAAATGACAATTCTGCTTACGCCGTTCATGAGCTGTACCGCAAAACTTCCTATATACGCATTTTTTGTAAACGCTTTTTTCAAAAACCACGGCGGTCTGATTATGGTCGCACTTTATCTTTTCGGAATTATTACGGGAATCCTTATCGCCTTTCTTTACAAGGGAACACTTTTCAGAGGTGAGGCTGTACCGTTTGTAATGGAACTCCCTAATTACCGTCTGCCTGCTCCGAAAAACGTCGCCCAGCTTCTCTGGGAAAAAGCAAAGGACTTTCTGCAAAGAGCCTTTTCGGTAATACTTATAGCAACTGTTGTTGTATGGTTTCTGCAAAGTTTCGACACACATTTCAATATGGTTGATGATTCAAAAGACAGTATACTTGCGGTAATATCGGGGATTCTGTCACCAATTATGAAACCCATCGGTCTTGGGGACTGGAGAATCTGCACATCTTTAATCAGCGGTTTCATGGCTAAAGAAAGCGTTGTCTCAACACTTGAAATACTGTTTTCCGACGGTATCACAACGGCAATGAGTTCGGCGGCTGCATCGTCACTTCTGGTATTCTCACTTATCTATACACCATGTGTTGCAGCTATAGCATCAATAAAGCGTGAACTCGGTACAAAGTGGGCATTTGGCGTAGTAGTGTGGCAGTGTGTTATTGCATGGGCTGCTGCTTTTACAGTGTACATTATCGGCACTGTCATAGGAGGCTGAAATATGAACACGGCTGATATTTTTCTGATAACTGCAATAGCTGTTTCACTGTTTTCTGCAATAAGAACGTGTATAAAAAGTAAAAAAAATAATAAGTGCAACGGCTGTTGTGCTGAATGCAGCAAATGTATAAAATAAAAAAACGGGTCACCCTGCTTAATGCAAGGTGACCTGTTCTACATTATATTTGAGAGGACTTCTGTTATTTATTGTATGTTACCCACTGATAACGTGCTGTAAGAGGTGTTTTGCCGTTGAAAGGATTAAGCCATTCGTCAACAGTTATTCCGGGCCATACATTCATCATGATTTTTCCGGCAGTTGACGGAATATCACTTGTTGCTTTATATACTTCCTTGCCGTCAACATACCATGTTATGTGGTCGGGCTGCCAGTCAAAACCATATGTGTGGAATCCCTCTGAAGCGTCAAAGCCGAGGTCATACATATACTCATGATTTCCGACACCGTTTGTATAATAGTTAAGCTGTACTTTTGTTGTATCCTTGCCGAGAATCTCAATGTCGATTTCGTCCCAAGGGTTATTGTCTGTTGGTCCTGTATAGGTAAAGAACGAAGATACAACACCGTCATTCTTTATAGCCTGCATTGAAGTTTCATAATAGCCGTACTGGTAAAAATCCTGAGTTCTGTACTCTGCACCTGAATAATTATATTTTCCTGAATGGTCTTTATCAATGGTGAGATTGAGTACACCGCCGTCAAAAGAAGTATTCTGCTTATACCAGCCACAGTCGAAACAGCTTCCGTTTGTCCAGCCGTCTGAAGCAAAGAATACAGGTGTTTCACCCTTTCTGAAATCGGCAACTACTGTTGCTTTGTCGTTCATTGGTGTACCGTAATCTTTAATTCCCGAAACAGACGGTGAATAAGATGTTGCTGTAGTTGTAGTAGTGGTCTTCTCCGAAACAGATGTAGTTGTTACAGCAGTAGTCGTTGTTGTTGTCACGTCGGGCGTTTCGCTTGAGGAATCGTTTTCCAGACTGTCATAATCGAAATCATCATAAAGCGGAAGGTCTTTGGCGGAAAGTGTTTTTGATTCAACATACTGAATTACCAAAGCGTCTTTTATTGTAATGCCATCTCCGTGGTTTGCAACATCAGCATTTATTTTACCCTGTGCAGAAAGTTTATATTTGTCGGGGTTCGCTATTGACTGCATTATAAGTACAGCGTCGTTAATACCTACTTCTCCGTCTTCATCTGCATCGCCCCAAAGAATATTATTGTCATCGTTCTGTGCGGGACTGCTTTCTGTAAGAGTAAGGAGATAAGTAAGAGGTGAGTTCCAGTAAATAGTTATTTCATTTGTCGAATAGCTTTCGGAATTGTCAACATAGCACTTTGCAGGCGGTAAATCACGACAATATGCCTTTGCCGCACTGTCTTCAAGAGCTGAGTTTACACCGCCTACAAGCATACCTTTCATAGCGGTCTCTTTAGCCATTGACGGTCTGTGGTGGGGATTCTGCGGTGATACTGTTCCGAAACCTGTCACAAAACATTCACCAATAGGATTTACACCTAAAAGATAATCAAGCTGACCCTGTGCGTTGTCAAGGTATTTCTGTTCGCCTGTCAGCTGATAAGCAACACCAAGAATAATACCAGAATTGGCAACAGTCATATTACTGCCCCAGTTGAATTTTGTCTGTGATACGCCGTAGGCGGAGCTTTCGGAAACTGATACGAATTTATCAGCCTGTGTTATAATGCTGTTGCAGGCATTTTTATAGATGTCAGATTCCTTGTCTATACCTTCCATTGTGGCAATAGCAATGTTACCATAGTCGCCGACTGTTGCCCAGTCAAGACCCGTTGCAGATGATACATCTGAAAGATAGCCGTTATCACCTGTTGCACGGTAAAGCTGTAAAGATGCCCAGTAAATTTCATCTCTTGCATTCCTGTCTTCATAAGCACCCGTTGTAATATCATCGGGATTTGCAAGATAAAGCTCGTTCGGGTTTGCTTTTGCCCACGCATAAGCCTTTTTGGCAGCTTCAAGGCAGGTATTCGCAAAGTTTGCGTCAACGTCCTTGTAAACTTCATAGGCAAGAGCCATAGATGCAGCAAAGTCAGCAGTGGAAGTTGTTGTTTCAGGCATTACAATAAGCGGTTTTGTTTCCTTTTCGGGCATTACATATCCTGGGAAAGTATCGCAGGTAACCTTATGATAAACACCGCCTGTATTCTTGTTCTGCATTTTCAGCATCCATTCAAGTTCATAACGGGCTTCGTCAAGAACGTCAGCAGTACCGTTTCCGCTTTCGGGAATACCTATATTGTCGCTGTACATTTCAGGATTTGCCTTATAAGCATAGAGCAGGTCAGCAACTGCCTTTGCAGCAGGAACTACATAACGACCATAGTCGCCAGCATCATGCCAACCGCCGCTTACGTCAATCTTCTGGTCTGTATGATAGATAGTTGCGATTGTATCATGACATGAAGCATGACCGAAAGTCTCATCTTTTACTTCAGTTCCGCAACGCTGTAAATACAGCATTCTTATACTGTCGTCAAGCAGATTGTTGTAAACTTTGTCAGAGATTTCAAAAACATATGAGTCATCAAGTCCGCCGTATGAGATGTAATATCTTCCTGGAGTTTTAACCTCTGAAAAATCAGCTTTATAGTTTGTTTCATTAGCCAGATTATTATTGATTGCCTCTGAAACAACACCATGATACACTACTTCATTTGTATCAGCATTTATAACTGAAAATTCATTTGTATTTACAGTATCAGCGTTTTTGATTACAGCAAATTTCTTTGAATCAGGTCTATAGCCCACCTGATTAGTAACTATCTGCGGTTCATAAGGACGTGACGCACTGTAGTCAACATTGCTGTCGTCAATGAGTTCAAGTGAAACATTGTCAAGGTAAATTGTATGTTCAGGAAGTTCACCGTCTTGTTTCTGTAATCCGCAGTTGAAACAGAATTTTGTCATGATGTCTGTTTCCTCTTCCATTGTAAACTCATAATCAATAGTCTGAGGCTCTGTTGTAACATCAATACCTTTCCAAGTATAAGCCTGATATGTGCCGCCGTTCTGCTGAATCATGGACTCAACATAGCGTGGAATGGTAGCTGAAATGTCAAATTTAAGACGATATACACCGTTCTGATAAAGCGGAACTATATCATAGAACATCTGTACAGCATAATTGAGCGTACCCTGCTTTGTAACATTAAGTGCAAGCCTGCCGTTATCTGTAGTAAGAGTACAAGCACCGCCACTCTCCTTATATGTACCCCAGCCGAAAGTACCGCTTTCAAAAGTTGAATTTTCAATTATATTTGACGCTGCAATTGCAGGTACAGATATAACAGGAAGTGCCGATGCCATGACACTGCACATTGCAAAAACTGCTGCACAGCGTTTCAATATATTTTTTTTCATTTAATAAACTCCTCTCAAATTTTTAATAACGTTTATCATTATCCCAATTATAATACATTTCTGCACATAAATATATAAATTTGATGATAAAAATAGTAAAATCATGACATATTAAAAATCAAGTACCTTATATTGTTTCTTATACTGCTTGGGAGTAAGACCCATTTGTTTTCTGAAAATCTTTATAAAATGACTCTGTGAACTGAAACCGAGCAGATTACTTATTTCAAGGTCGCTGTATTCCGTGAAAAGCAGAAGTGAAGAAGCTTCTTCAATCTTTAATTTATTTACGTATTCGCTGAATGCAACACCCGTTTCCTGCTTGAAAAGTCTGGAAAGATATGCAGGACTTATTTTCAGATATTCCGCCGCTTCGTCAATAAGAATACGGCTGTGTGCATGACTTATTATATAATCAACCGCACGCACTATCTGTTTTGAATATACCTTTTCAAACTTTATCTTTCTCATTCGTGTGGTATATCCCTCAATCATTTCGGAATGAACCGCACGCACTTCTTCCTCTGTTCTGCATTTGTCTGTCCTCATTATATAAAAATCACTCAGACTGTAAGATTCTTCAGGAGACATTCCGCCGTTTATGCAGTAACGTGCTATCAAGGCAGCAAGCACAACCATATGATATTTTAAATTCCTTAGCGAATCTTCACTTAATATTCCGCACCCTTCACTGAAAAGCGGTTTCATGAACATACGCACAAGTTCCATATTCCCCAAACATATACTTTTATAAAAAGCAAGTTCACGGTCAAATGAAGTGTGTCTGAAATCCTCTTCATGCTGTTCAAATAAATGTTCCGCAAGAATTTTTTCAGTATTTTCACCCATAAAAACACCCCTCTTTCAGAAATAATTATAACACATATCAGGTCAAAACGTCAATGTAAAATATATTTTATTCATATACTTGAAAAAACATTTTAAATATGTTATAATTCTGTATAATACATTTAAAAAGGAGAAGTCTGCCATGAGAAAGTTTGCAATATATAAGTCGGAAACAGGATATTATTATTATGAATATTTTGACAGTATTGAACAGCTGAACGGTACGCATCTTGAAAATATAGTGACTGCGGACAAACTTCCTATTGTAGCCGACGACAAGGGCGGTTATTTCTGCTTTAAAGAAAATGACTACAAATTTGTCGAACTCATTGAAACGGACAAGGACTGTCCACTTCCCCTTGAAAAAATGTTCTTCAAAAATGACGAAAATTTCAAGCTGGGCTGGATTTCTCCCGACGGCGACACTTATTCATGTGAATATACGGGTCATACAAAATCCGCCCGTATGATTGCACAGAAATTTTTTCCTGATACAAAGTTTCCTGAGCGTACTCTAGGAAAACACGGCTGGTTAAAGGTCATTGACTCGTGGAACGGCACAGAACGTGAACACGGACAGTTTGTCTATTCCCTTAACGGCAGGCTTACCAACCGTCAGATTAATAAGCTTTTCGACTTGGGACTTTATGACAATCCCGAAGTAAAGGAGTTGCTTGATAATTATGATTAAAGATTTGACTGATATTTTCAGAAAAGGCATTATTAACTCAGCAGGTTACAATCCGGAAATAATTGAGCATCAACTTGAAAATCTTACGAATATATGCCTCTGGTATGATGATTGGCACTTTAGCTGGTATTATATATACATCAAAGACGAAAAAGGAATGACAGAAAATTGCGGTTTTTTGTCAACACATTTTCCTGTTGCACTTCTTATGAAAAACTGCCCCGATAATGTGCGTAATCTTCTGAAAAACAATAATATTTTTACCGGCAATTTCAGTCGGAGATGTTCATGTGATGAGGAAATTCTCAAACAGTACGCTTCGGAAGAATTAAACATTGTTGATGACCGTAAACTTCTTGACGGCAGAATATCTTTTGATTCCAAGGAGTTTGAAATAATCTGCTCCTACTATTATACAGACCCTTATGATTTTGACTTCTATATTTTACTTGATTAAAGAGGTGATAACTATGATTAAAGATTTGACTGATATTTTCAGAAAAGGTATTTTAAATTCAGCAGACTACAACCCAAAGTCTATTAAGAATAAACTTGAAACTCTGCCTGATATATGGTGCAGATTCGATGACGATTCTCTTTGGAACTGGTATTGGATTAGCAAAGGTAAAGATTACCCAGTTATAGAAGAACCTCATGTTTTTTTTCATCACCATTTCCTGCTTGCTTGTTAGAATACTGTCCCGACGATATCCGTAAACAGCTCGAAGAAAACGGAATACTGATTAAAAATGAAGAATACGGAGTTATAGAAAATTATGGGGTCTTATCAAAAGAATTTCCAGTTGCCTTGTTAATGGAAAACTGTCCCAACAATATTCGTCAACTGCTTGAAGAAAATGACATACTTATTGACGATTTCAGCCGGAAATGCTCCTGTGATGAAGAAATTCTTAAACAGTACGCACCGCAGTCAAGTTTACGCATTATCGACGACAGAAAGCTTCTTGACGGCAGAATATCTTTTGATTCGCAGGAGTTTATAACAATCTGTTCTTTTCACTATATGTCACCTTATGATTTCGATTTCTATGATATTATATGACCATATTGTAAAATATGCGTACAGCTTTTTGTGCATTCAGCATAAAAAAATAATGTATTTTAAAAAATCTATTGACATTCTGCAAAAAACAGTGTAAAATATATTTAATATATAAACGGCTCGGTAATTATTAAAGCACGTTTAAAGTCTTTTCTATTTATGAAAAGAATACAGGAGGATTTTCCAATGGCTGAAACCAGATTTTTAAAAACAGTGACTTTCGGCGGATATGACAAGGAAGATGTTGAAAAACATCTTTCAGCACTGTATTCCCGAATTTCCGAACTTGAAAGCGAACTGAAAGAAACAAAACTTTTCCTTGAAAAATACAAGACAGGAACAGAAACGGAAAAAATATATGAATCTGCCCTTGAAGAAGAAAGAAAACGACTTGCCGAATGTCAGGCGGAAAAAAGGTCAGCGGATGAAAAAATTCAGATGCTGACAGCTGACAACGAAGAGAAAGAAAAAGAAATAACAAATCTGAAATATTCCGTCGCCGAACTTGAGCAGACTCTTTCAGATGCGGATATTAAACTTTCGTCAATGTCCGAAAAAGACGATGCCGCTGTTTTCGGTGCGGTTTTTGCGACCGCTAAAAAATCGGCTTCAACAATAATTGATGAGGCTAAAAAGAAAGCCGCTGAAATTATATATGAAGCCGAAACCTACGCCGCCGAAATGACGGCAGAAGTAAATAATGAGTCTAAACAGCTTAAACACGCCTCCGTCAATATGAAAGCTCTGATTCTTGAAGACGTAATCCGACTAAGTGAAAAAATGTCTGAAATGAAAGACATTTTTGAAAAGTCTGAAAAAATACTTTCAGATACTCGGAACACTATTGAAAAGGACGGTGTGCCTGTTTTCTGTATTCCAGAAAAGTTCACACCCGACCTCCCCGAAAAACCCGTTTACGAAAAAACAGACTATTCATATAACAAGGAAACTGCCGAAAAAGTGCATGATGAATATGACGAATATGCTAACGTTCCCGATTTTGACGAACTCGAAGAAGTCGATATTTTCGGTGATGACGACGACGATTTTGACCTTTCGGGTCTTGCACGTCCCACTCAGAATACCGCTTCAAACAAAGGCGGTATAAACCTTGACGCACTCACCAGACAGGCAGAAGAATTTGTTGCCATGAGCAAAAAGCCGAAAAAAGAAAGTATCGGTCTTGACGAACTCGCAAAACAGGCAGCTGCACTTGATGATGTTACGCAAAAGAAAAACAACAAAAGTATTGATTTGGAAGAACTTGCACGGCAGGCAACAGCTCTTGATGACGTTCCTGCCAAAAAGAAAAACAGCGGAAGTATTGATTTAGAAGAACTCGCACGACAAGCCGCCGCTCTTGATGACAACTGAAACACAGTATAATTTTAAGGAGTTTTTTGTATATGAATGAAATAATTATAGTAAAACCTGAAAAATGCGTGGGCTGTAATGCCTGTGTGAGAAACTGTCCTGCTCCCGAAGCAAATATAACAAAAATGCTTGACGACGGCAGATTTGTTACAACGGTTGACCCGAGCAGATGTATTACGTGCGGTGAATGTGTAAGAACCTGCAATCACGGTGCGAGAGACTATATAGATGATACAGAAGCCTGTATGTCAAGAATTTCAAAGAACAAAATGATTATTCTTGCAGCACCCGCAATAAAGTCAGTATTTCCGACACAGTGGAAAGGTATACTTGACTGGTTCAGAAATAAAGGCTGTATAATTTATGACGTTTCTTTTGGTGCGGATATATGTACATGGGCTCACCTGCGTACCATTGAATCGGGAAAGGCAGAAACCAATCTTATCACACAGCCGTGTGCGGCAATTGTAAAGTACATAGAAATATATCAGCCAAGACTTTTAAGAAATCTGTCACCAATTCACAGCCCTATTGCCTGTGCGGTAACTTATATAAAAAAATATATGAACAGAAACAATCATATAGCCGTCCTTTCTCCGTGTATCGCAAAGAAAACGGAATTTACCGAAACGGGTCTTGTTGACTATAACGTGACTTTCAGTAAGCTTAAAGAATATTTTGAAAGAAACGATATAAAAATACCTTCAAATTCAATTCATGACTTTGAATATCCGTTTGATGACCAGCAGGGACAGGTAGGTGCGGTTTATCCACGTCCTGGCGGACTGCGTGATAATCTTTGGCTTCATAATCCCGATATTAATATTACAACGTCCGAAGGCGTTCACAAGGTTTATCCTGAACTTGATATGTATGCAAGTATGCCCGAGTACAAACACCCCGAAGTGTTTGATGTTCTTTCATGTGAATTTGGCTGTAATGTAGGTCCTGCGTCGGGTACTTCACAGACCGTTTTTGACGTAATGGCTACCATGAGGGAAGTCGAGAAAGAGGCTAAAAAGCGACGTAAAACAGGTATTTTCCGTGGCGGTGAAGACAGACTGTTCAGAAAATTCGACGAGGAACTCAGAATCTCAGACTTTATAAGAAGTTACAAACCTACAACCCCCTCCCCAATTCCTACGGAAAAACAGCTTGATGCGGTTTATGAAATGATGGGCAAGCATACGGAAGCCGACCGCAATTATAACTGTCATGCGTGTGGATACCGTTCATGTCGTGATATGGCTATAGCTATATGCAGAGGTCTCAATACTCCCGACAACTGTATTGTACACGCAAAATCAGTACTTCTTGCACGCCACAGCGAACTTGCAACCCAGCATGAAAAACTTGCTGAAATCACCAATGAATGTCTTGAACTCTCCGACAAGCTGAAACGTGACATAAAAAAGATTACCGACAACATGAACGCCATCGGCGAATCCACAACAAAAACAAGTCAGAAGGCAGGACAGGTAAACAGTCTGCTTAACAATATCGTCACTTTCTGCAACAGTAATGAAAGTATGGACGCAGACAGTGTAAAACAGATGGTAAATATTCTTGAAATGACTATCAGGGCATTCAGTGTACTTGACGACAACGTGAACACCACAAACACAAGTACAGAAATTATAAATAGCTCTATTTCCGAAATTACCCAGCTCATCGACGAAATAAATATCACTCTCCACAAAACCGAAAAGAAATAAAAAATGCGGACATTCGTGTCCGCTTTTTCTTTACATGAGGAAAATTTTGTGGTATAATATAAATATACAAAATATTATGGGAGGTAAATCCAATGAGCAAAATTAAAATAGGAATTGCAGGCTATGGCAACCTCGGAAAAGGTGTCGAACTCGCAATCAGACAAAATGACGACATGGAACTTGCGGGAATCTTCACACGCCGTGACCCAGCATCAATTAAACCGCTTACGGACGGTGCGAAAGTTTACAGACTTGATGAAGCTGAAAAGTATCAGAATGAAGTTGATGTTATGATTATCTGCGGAGGAAGTGCAACAGACCTTCCCGAACAGACTCCCGCTCTTGCAAAACTTTTTAACGTTATCGACAGTTTTGACACCCATGCAAGAATCCCCGAGCATTTCACAAACGTTGACAACGCCGCAAAGGAAAGCGGTCACCTCGCTATGATTTCTCTCGGCTGGGACCCTGGTCTTTTCTCACTCAACAGACTTTATGCCGAGTCGATTCTTCCGAACGGTAAAACATACACTTTCTGGGGTAAGGGCGTAAGTCAGGGACATTCCGACGCTATAAGACGTGTTGAGGGCGTAAAGAGAGGAATCCAGTACACCGTGCCTGTTGAGGAGGCTATGGACGCAGTACGCTCGGGAAGTCAGCCCGAACTTTCCACACGTCAGAAACACAAAAGGGAATGCTGGGTTGTTGCAGAGGACGGTGCAGACCTCGCAAAAATTGAAGAAACTATCAGGAACATGAAAAATTATTTTGACGAATACGACACCACTGTTAACTTTATCAGTGAAGAAGAATTTAACGCTGTTCACAACAAAATGAATCACGGCGGTTTCGTCATGAGAAGCGGTATGACAGGCGACGGCGAAAAAACTCATCAGATGATTGAATATTCACTTAAACTTGAATCAAATCCCGAGTTTACCGCAAGTGTACTGATATGCTACGCAAGAGCGTTAAGCCGTCTGAAAGCCGAGGGAGCGACAGGCTGTAAGACTGCATTTGACATTGCACCGTCGTATCTTTCAAAACTCAGTCCCGAAGAACTCCGCGCAACAATGCTGTAAAATAAAAAAGTCCGAATTTTATTCGGACTTTTCTTATTGATTAAAGTGAAGCGTGGAATGTTCTTGAAATAACATCGTCCTGCTGTTCCTTAGTGAGCTTTACAAAGTTTACGGCATAACCGGAAACTCTTACTGTAAGCTGAGGATACTTTTCAGGATGTGCCTGAGCATCAAGAAGTGTTTCTCTTGTAAATACGTTTACGTTAAGGTGATGACCACCTTTTTCAACATAACCGTCGAGGAGTTCAACAAGGTTGTTAACCTGTGTAGCATTGCTTTCCATTTTAATAATCCTCCTTTAAAAAATTTATATAGACAGGAAACGGCACAAAAACCGTTTCCCGTCAATAGCTTAATCTTCTTCGTCGGGGTCAACTGATGTTTCGGTAGGCTGCATACAAGCACCTTTTGCACCGCAGTCAGTACTGTTTACCGTATCAATTTTCATACCCCCGCCGTCTTTATCGGTAGCGATATTCACATGACCGCTTCCCTGAGCCATAAGCTGGTCAATAAGGTCAGCAAGCTCTTCGGGACTGTCACTTTTGCCGAGCATATCCGGAGTTACCATATATTATTCACCCTTAAGAGCGTCAATATCAATATCACCTGCGAAAACTTCCATATCCTTGCCGAGAGCATCGGGGATAATGGAGAATGTATTTGAGATACCGTCCTGAGCGTGTCTGAAAGGAATCTTTGCAACAGAAGAAAGTGAAGCTGCCGCACCGTGAGTATCTCTGCCGTGCATCGGGTTTGCTCCCGGAGCAAGCGGAACGCCTTCCTTACGTCCGTCAGGTGTGTTGCCTGTCTTTTTACCGTAAACAACGTTTGAAGTTATTGTGAGGATAGACATTGTAGGAACACCGTCACGGTATGTATGATGTTTTCTAATCATATCCATAAATGTACGTACAACCATAACAGCGAGGTCATCAACCCTGTCGTCGTTGTTGCCGTATTTCGGGAAATCTCCCTCAATTTCATAATCAACTACAACGCCGTTTTCGTCACGTATACACTTAACCTTAGCGTACTTGATAGCTGAAAGTGAGTCTGCAACAACGGAAAGACCTGCGATACCTGTAGCGAAATAACGCTTTACATCTCTGTCGTGGAGAGCCATCTGGATTCTCTCATAGCTGTACTTGTCGTGCATATAGTGAATAATGTTAAGAGTATTTACATAAAGACCTGCAAGCCATTCCATCATGTTCTTATACTTTTCCCATACATCATCATAGTCAAGGTAATCGCCCTCAACAGGTCTGTACTTAGGACCTACCTGCACTTTCATTCTTTCGTCAACACCGCCATTTATAGCATAAAGGAGGCACTTGGCGAGGTTTGCTCTTGCACCGAAGAACTGCATTTCCTTACCTACTCTCATTGAAGATACACAGCAGGCAATAGCATAGTCGTCACCGTGAGTAACTCTCATCATGTCGTCATTCTCGTACTGGATTGAAGAAGTCTTGATAGACATCTTAGCACAGTATTCCTTAAACTTTCTCGGGAGCTTCTGTGACCAGAGGACAGTCATATTCGGCTCGGGAGCAGTTCCGAGGTTTTCAAGAGTATGGAGATAACGGAAGCTGTTCTTTGTTACAAAGTGGTGACCGTTAACATCAACACCGCCGATTGACTCAGTAACCCATGTCGGGTCGCCAGAGAAGAGTGAATTATATTCGGGAGTTCTTGCAAATTTAACAATACGGAGCTTCATGATGAAGTGGTCGATGATTTCCTGTGCCTCCTCTTCAGTAATAACACCGTTGTCAAGGTCACGCTGAATATAAACATCAAGGAAAGTTGAAGTACGTCCGAGTGACATAGCAGCACCGTTCTGCTCCTTAACAGCAGCGAGGTAACCGAAATAGAGCCACTGAACTGCTTCCTTAGCGTTCTTTGCAGGCTTGGAAATGTCAAAACCGTAAATTTCACCGAGTTTCTTGAGTTCGCCCAAAGCACGAACCTGCTCGGCAAGTTCTTCACGAAGTCTGATATTCTTTGAAGTCATTCTTATAAGAGAAGTTTCAATCTGATGTTTCTTGTCGGCAATAAGATTGTCGATACCATAGAGGGCAACTCTTCTGTAGTCGCCGATAATACGACCTCTGCCGTAAGCGTCGGGAAGACCTGTAATGATAGCCGACTTACGAGCCATACGCATTTCAGGTGTGTAAGCGTCAAAAACGCCCTGATTGTGAGTTTTGCGGTACTCTGTAAAAATCTTTACAACTTCGTCGTCAACCTTATAGCCGTTCTGTTCGCAGGCATTCATTGCCATTCTGATACCGCCGAAAGGCTGGAGTGAACGCTTGAAAGGCTTATCAGTCTGAACACCGACGATTTTTTCAAGGTCTTTATTGAGATAACCAGCATCGTGGGAAGTGATAGTGGAAACAATCTTTGTGTCCATATCAAGAACACCGCCGGCTTCACGTTCCTGCTTGGTGAGTTCCATAACCTGCTCCCAGAGCTTTGTAGTAGCTTCTGTAGGGCCTGCAAGGAAGCTTTCGTCACCGTCATAGGGAGTGTAATTCTTCTTGATGAAGTCGCTGACATTAATGCCGAGACTCCATCTGCCGGGAGTAAAACCTTCCCATTCTTTTGCAAATTCCATAGTCATTTATTTATAACTCCTTTTAAGAATATTTTATCCACCCCTATATTAACACAACATATCTGAAATGTCAATGATAATGTTAACCGTGGTTAACAAAAACCCGACGTTTCACTTAAAAATTATAATTAACTATTTTTTTACGTTCTTCGCAATACAGCCAAAAACAGATTTTATGAGTTCACAATTTGTATATTTTTGCAGATAAACTTGTTAAATTCAGCCAAAAAGCCAGTCAATATTTTGTTTATAACGGAGATTCTGTACAAGGGTATATTTTGTTGAAAAGCCCGATGATTTCATGTTTTTCCGCAAGACCTCCAGAGAATGCCGTAGCACTTCCTGAAGCAGTTCCGAGCATAAGGGCAGTACGATAATTGCCCGTCATCTCAAGCCCAGCAAGAAAACCTGCAAGCATGGAATCCCCTGCCCCGACCGAATTTTTAACTTCACCCTTTGGTGCTGAAACTTCATATTTCTCACCGCTTTCGGTGAGAAGAACCGCACCCTTTTCCGCAAGTGAAACAAGAACAGTTTTCGCACCGATTTTCTGCAGTTCGGAAGCACCTTTAAAAGCTTCCTCACGGGTTGAAATTTCCCTGCCGAGTATTTCTCCGAGTTCAAAATTATTCGGTTTAATCAGAAAAGGTTTCAGCGGAAGAAGTTCCGCAAGAGGTTTTCCCGAAGAATCGGCAACTATGCGTATGTTTTTATAAGAAAGACGTTTCATTATATCTGCATAAATATCAGACGGAACAGATGCAGGTATACTTCCGGCAAGCACGAGAATATCACCATCATTCAGTTCGCTTTCAGTTTTTTTTATAAAGTCTTTAAGAACATCGTCGGCTATTTTCGGTCCTTTTCCGTTTATTTCGGTTTCGCTCCCACCGCACCGCAGTTTTACGTTTACTCTTGTAAGCTGATTTTCAAGCCACGTCATAGAATACGGACATTCCATACCATCAAGCAGACTGCAAAGAAGTTTACCCGTTTCTCCTCCGCAGAATCCAAGTGCTTTTGTCTTTATTCCCAGACGGCTAAGAATCACTGATATATTTATCCCTTTTCCGCCTGCTGTAAGGTGCTGGCTGTCCGCACGGTTTACAGCGTTTTCACGATAATCGGAAACCTCCATTGCACAGTCAACGGCAGGATTAAGCGTAACAGTTAAAATCACATACATCACTTCCTGATAAATATTTTTTATTATTATACCATAATGTGCAAATCGGGTCAAGGGTTCAAAGAATTTCATAATTAACCGAAAATTAACATTTAACCCCGTGACATTACCGCATACTTATATTATAATAAGAATATCATTATTTTCGGCAAGGAGTAATTTATATGAAGAAAAAAGACATCAGACGATACTGTTTTATTGCCGTACTTATTTTTGTGGTATGCATTGCAGTCAGGAACTTTTCAGTAATATCAGGACTTATCAAAAAGGCTTTCAGTGTTTCCGTACCTCTTCTTACAGGCTGTATAATTGCCTACATCTTCAATATTATCATGACATTCTATGAAAAACACTATTTCCCTAAAAGAAATTCTGACTTTATAAAAAGTTCACGCCGTCCCGTCTGCACTATACTTTCATTTGCAAGTGCGGGAATAATCATAGTACTTATTTCAAATATCATCTATCCCGAACTCGTAAAGGCAGTAAAACTTATTTACGACGAAATACCGCCGTTTTTCTCGGAAGTACAGAAGTTCGCAAAGACAACGCTGAAAGAATATCCCGAAATACAGGAGTTCATTGACAGCTTTGAACCCGATGTCATGAGTATCACCGAAAAGATAAGCAGTGGTGCTTATGATATATTTGACTCCGTAATCTCTCTTATAGGCTCGACCGTATCGCTGATAGCAGATACTGTAATAGCCATTATTTTCGCACTGTATCTTCTTCTCAGAAAAGACAAGCTGAAAATGGATATTATACGTTTTCAGAAAGCTTATCTCGGTGACAAGACAAACAGACACATCAATCATCTTTTTGAAACCGCTCACGAAACTTTCAGAAATTTCTTTGTCGGACAGTTTACCGAAGGTATAATTATAGGTCTGCTGTGTTTTATCGGAATGCTTGTTCTGCGTCTTCCCTATTCCGCCATGACTTCAACGATTGTCGGCGTAACTTCACTCATTCCCATTGTAGGCGGACTTTTCGGTGCTGTAATAAGTGCATTTATAATCTTTACCGTAAATCCGATGCAGGCACTTATTTTTATCATTTTCCTCGTTATCCTGCAACAGATTGAGGGAAACCTTATCTACCCGAAAGTTGTCGGCTCGTCGGTAGGTCTGCCAGGTATATGGGTAATTGCCGCTGTGACTGTCGGCGGAGGACTTTTCAAAATACTTGGTATGCTCCTCGGTGTTCCTGTTGTCGCAACCGCATATAAACTTATCTTTGAGATTCTCGAAAAACGTGAACGTTTGCAGTCTGTAACCGAAGAAGAAACAGACGAAGAAGATGAGGAGGAATAACAACATGATGAAAATGAAAGACAGCGGTATTGAGTGGATAGGGAAAATACCTCAAGAATATCAAGTTTCAAAAATAAAATACATTTCAGATATCTTTGGTAGAATAGGATTTAGAGGTTATACCGAAAAGGATTTAGTTGATTATAAGGAAGATGGTGCAATTACACTGAGCCCCTCAAACTTTCATGATATGAAAATGGACTATACAAAATGTTCATATCTTTCTTGGAAAAAATATGAAGAAAGCCCAGAAATTAAAATATATAATGGTGATGTATTGTTCGTAAAAACAGGTTCAACTTTTGGTAAAGCTGTATATGTTACAGATTTACCAAAAGAAGCAACAATAAATCCTCAGTTAGTTGTATTTAAGAACATAAAAATAAATAGTAAACTGTTTTCATATATATTACAAACAAGAATTATAGAAATTCAATCTGAATTGGCAGTACTTGGTTCTGTAATTCCCACAATGTCACAAGAAAAAATATATAACTTTATTATTTCTTTTCCTCCAATTGAAGAACAACAAGCAATATCCGCCTATCTTGACGAAAAATGCACCGAAATAGACTCTCTCATATCAGAGCTGAAAAAGCAGACAGAAATTCTTGAGGAATATAAGAGGTCTGTGATTATCGAAACAGTCACAAAAGGTCTGAATCCTAACGCTCAAATGAAAGACAGCGGAATTGAGTGGATAGGTAACATTCCGGAAAACTGGAGGATTCACCCTGTTTATTGCTATTTTTCAGAACGAAAAAATAAAAATTCCTTAGGGCTTGAAAACAATCTGCTTTCTTTAAGCTATGGGAAAATTGTCAGAAAAAATATTAACTCAAATGAAGGTTTATTGCCAGAAAGTTTCAATACATATAACATCATTGAAAAAGATGATATTATTATCCGCCCGACTGATTTGCAGAACGATAAAAAAAGTCTGAGAACAGCTATAGCAAAAGAACATGGTATTATTACATCTGCTTACATTGCTATGATGGCAATTAAACCCATAAATTCTCACTATTTTTATTATCTTCTGCACTCATATGATGTTATGAAAGTATTTTACAATATTGGAAATGGTGTAAGACAGGGACTGAATTTTTCAGAATTTTCCCGACTGATTGTTTTTGAGCCGACAATAGAAGAACAAAATGAAATAGTTTCATATCTTGATAAAAAGTGTTCTGAAATTGATTCAATTATTTCCGAAAAAAAACGACAGGTAAAAGCCATAGAAGAATATAAAAAATCATTTATTTATGAGTATGTGACGGGTAAGAAACAACTGTGAAAGGATATGAATATGAACAGTTTAAACGGCTTTCTGAATGAAGAAATGTACAACGTCGGGAAAGTGATTATAGACAAAAGTTTTCATATGCAGAGAGCGGACGAGGCTTTTTTCAGCTATTTCGGAAACGATGTTATTTATTCCATAAAGAGAACCATAGACGAAAACGATTTTGAACGGATTTCGGAGTGTCTTGAAACGGCAGAAAACGGCGTGCCTGCAAAAACCGTGATACGTATGAAAGGGATAAATAATCAACTGCGCTGGATTCTTGCTTCCGTGAGAATGATTGCGGACGGTGAAGAACCGCTTTACAGCATAGTTTTCAGCGATGTCTTTTCACTTGAATCACTTGCATACAGCCGTGAAAAGAAGATTTCCGAATACCGCCACATTCTAAGTCTTATAAACGACCTCGCTTTTGAGTATGGCTTTGAAACCAAGAAAATAAGAATATATATGTCCGACTGCTACCGTGAAATAGTCCTTATCAACGAAGAACTTGAAAAATGGCGTGCCGAATCGGTTAATTCGGGCTATATTCCCTCACGTTATACTGAAACTTTCAATAATCTCTGCAACGACATTAAAAACGGCGTTTACCGTTTTGATTATGAATTTGAATCTTCACTGCTCACTTTCGGGAAATCAAGGGAACTGTGTCTTTTCAGAGGCATAACACGTCATGACGACCCCGATATAAAAAAAGTAAGCGGAATAATTTCGGTTGTGGGTTCGGGACATAAGGCAAAGGAAATAAACCCTGCCGTTGAGGCAAACAGAGACTCACTCTCAGGAGTGCTTAACAAGCGTGCGGTGACTTCCTATGCAATGGAAATACTGTCTGAAAAACCGTCACGGAATATTAATTTAGTTCTGCTTGATATAGACAATTTCAGCGAAATTTTAAGCAGTTACGGACATCTTTTCGGTGACGAGGTAATTTTTACCGTAGCAGGAATAATAAAGAATGAAATAGGCAAAAGAGGTATTGCAGGAAGAATCACGGGGGAAGGATTTCTTATAGTCCTCGAAGATACCCGTGACGAAACCGATTTGCGTGGCATTCTGAGGGCGATAAGGACAAAGACGGAATGGGCTTTTGCAGACCGTTCCGAAAACCTCAAAATTACCTGTTCAATGGGCGTTTCAACTTATCCCGTTGACAGTTCCGATTATGACGAGCTTTTCATGCAGGCGGACAAGGCTCTTTATATTGCACAGCAGAAAGGTCAGAACCGTTATGTAATATACGATGTGAACAAGCACGGAACGGTCGAAAAGGATATTGAAAACAAAATAGCTTTTCTCAGCGACAAAAAGCAGAGTACACGGAATCTTGCATTTATAGGACAGCTTGCCGAAAGTCTTGTATTCGGACGTATTCCCGATATTTCCGTTTTACTTGAACAGATACGCCTGCAATTTGAAATTGACGACATATGTATTTTTGCAGGAAACGATATGCACCTCATTCTGAGCTGTGGCAACTCGTCTTCAAAAAATGCTTCTTACCTCTTTGAAAACCGCTATACCGAACGTTTTTCGGGTGACGGTATCTTCATTATAGATAACGTAAACGAACTGGAGGGACGTGACGACAACGCTTTTTTACAGCTTACGGAGCAGAATATAGGCGGTGCGGTGCAGTATCTCATGACGGAAAACAGTATGATTAAAGGTATGATTTCTTTCTGCTATATAGGACGGTTTAAGAAATGGTCGGTTACCGACCAGAACTATCTGGCAATTATCGGTCGTACCGTTACCGCAATTCTCAAAAAACAGGCTTATATATAAGGTTCATTCAAACTATTCATTCATAAAACAAGGCTATTTATAGCCAAAAAACAGCTTTTTTTATAAAAGTGATGATGGGTTTGAAGCTATTTTATAAACTCCTAAAAAAAAATATATAATATATATATAATATAAAAAAATAAAAAAGGTTTATAAAAACGGTTCATATCATACATACCGTTCATCGCTTACAAAAATAATATTTTAAAACCCCTTGATTTTTTTCACTTATTGATATATAATATATCTGAATGAAAAAGTTAGCAGTTTTTTCGTTCACTCCCGATGAGTCACAAAATGGGAGAAATAAATATGAAATTTTCTAAAATGCACGGTATAGGCAATGACTACATATATGTTAACTGCTTTGAAGAAACGGTTGACGAACCCGAAAAAGTTTCCGTTATCGTAAGCGACAGACACAAGGGTATAGGCTCGGACGGTCTTGTCCTTATTATGCCGTCCGACAAGGCTGATTTCCGTATGAGGATTTTTAATGCCGACGGTTCGGAAGCTATGATGTGCGGTAATGCCACAAGATGTATCGGTAAGTACGTTTATGATATGGGTCTTACCGACAAAACCGACATCACTCTTGAAACAAATTCAGGTATAAAATATCTCAGGCTTTTTCTCAGAGATAATAAGGTGTCGCTTGTTCAGGTCGATATGGGAAAGGCAGTTCTGAAACCTGCGGAAATTCCCGTGAAAAGCAGTCTGGACAGGTTTATAAACCAGCCTGTCGAAATCAACGGAAAAACCTACAATATGACCTGCGTTTCAATGGGCAACCCCCACGCCGTTATCTTTACGGACGGTATCGACGGTCTTGACCTTGAAAAAATCGGTCCGTCGTTTGAGAATCACGAAATATTCCCGAACCGTGTCAATACCGAGTTTGCGGAAGTGATCGACGACCACACACTAAAAATGCGTGTATGGGAAAGAGGAAGCGGTGAAACTTTCGCCTGCGGTACTGGTACTTGTGCAACCGTAGTTGCAGCAGTCCTCAATGGTATATGCAGACACGACGAGGAAATTTTAGTACATCTCAGGGGTGGTGACCTCCGCATTACCTACAAATCCGACGGCACTGTTATGATGACAGGCGAAGCGGAATATATATGTGAAGGAACTGTTTCAGACGAATTTATCAACGAAAAAAAGGAGTATGTTATATGCCGAAGCTGAATGAAAATTTTCTCAGACTTGAGAAAAATTACTTATTTATAAATATCGCAAAGAAAATAAACGCTTTCAAAGAGGCAAACCCCGATGCCGATATTATACGCATGGGTATCGGCGATGTTACTCTTCCGATTGCTCCCGTCGTAATCGAAGCCATGAAAAAAGGCTGCGACGAAATGGGTGTAAAAGAAACTTTCAAGGGCTATGAAGACAGCGGTGCAGGTTACGACTTTCTGAAAAAAGCCGTTTCGGACTATTACAGAAGTTTCGGTGCGGACGTTTCACCCGAAGAAATCAGAATAAATGACGGTGCTAAAAGTGACTGCGGAAATATAGTTGACATTTTCGGTGACGACAACGTTATTCTTGTAACAGACCCTGCATATCCAGTATACGTCGATTCAAATCTCATGAGCGGACGTAAGATTATCTATGCGGATTCCAACGAGGAAAACGGTTTTGCGGCTATGCCTGACTATAACGTCCATGCGGATATTATCTATCTCTGTTCACCGAACAATCCGACAGGCTCGGTCTATACAAAAGAACAGCTTGAAACATGGGTTGACTATGTAAAGAAAAACAATGCCGTGATTATTTACGATTCCGCTTATGAAGCATTTATCACAGACCCTGACATTCCGAGAAGTATTTTCTGTGTTGACGGTGCGAAAGAAGTCGCAATAGAAATGTGTTCCCTCTCAAAGACGGCAGGTTTCACGGGTATGAGGTGCGGTTATACGGTTATTCCCGACGCTCTTAAAGTAACCGCATCGGACGGCTCGGAAGTTTCCGTTTCTCAGCTCTGGGGACGCAGGCAGGGCAGTAAGTTCAACGGTGTTTCCTATCCTGTACAGTGTGCGGCGGCGGCTGTCTTCACGGAAGAGGGTATGAAGCAGATTCACGAAAATATCGCCTACTATCAGGAAAATGCAAGAATCATTTCCGATACAATGACAAAACTCGGCGTTAAATTCACAGGCGGAATAAATTCGCCGTATATATGGTTTAAATGTCCCGATAATATGGGAAGCTGGGAGTTTTTTGACCTCATGCTTGAAAAAATCGCAGTAGTAGGCACTCCCGGTGCGGGATTCGGCAAAAACGGTGAAGGCTGGTTCAGACTTACGGCTTTCGGTGACAGACAGAAAACCATTGAGGCTATGAAACGTTTTGAAAAGCTGGTAAGTTCATTAAAAAAATAAAGTAAACGGAGATTTAATTATGTCGGAAAGAATAGGACTTGTTCTCAGCGGAGGCGGTGCAAAAGGTGCTTACGAAATAGGAGTGTACAAAGCTCTTTCAGCAATAGGAGCAACAAGATTTATAGATGTCATCGCAGGAACTTCCGTCGGTGCTTTGAATGCCGTTCTTCTCGAAAGCAGAGGGGCGGAATACTCTGAAAATGTCTGGCATAATCTCAAACTTTCCGATATGCTTAATCTTGACGTAAAAAGAATTGCAAAAAATCCGCTTCTTGTTGACTACAACAGTCCCGATTACGTCGGAATAAAACCCGACAATGTTTTTGACAGCATAGTTTTAAAAAGTATGGGGCTTATCTCCTTTATGAAAAAAGAAAATCCTCTCACCGATTTTCTGAAACACGGTCTGCCTGTAAATCAGGATAAAATATCAGAAATTATTGACAAAAACGTTGATTTCAACAATATATACCGAAAAATTTATGTTACGTGCAGTGACAGTTACGGCGATATAAAATATTTTCACTTAAATCACTACAGAAATGAACTTAAAAAGAAAATTATTCTCGCTTCTTCTGCACTTCCCGTAATCTACACCGGAGTTGCAGGAGGTATAGAAATAAATGGAGAGTATTATTCGGACGGCGGAATAAAAAATGAAAGCAATACGCCTGTACCTTTTATATATGACAACGGCTGTCGTTCAATTATTGCCGTCCACCTGAAATATGATGCTGACATTACAAATCAATACCGCATGAAAGACGCAGATATTATAAATATTATTCCCTCAAGAGACCTCGGCGATTTTGTAAGCGGTACTCTTAATCTGAATCCGCTGAAAGTAAAGTCTGATATTGAACTGGGCTATAATGACACGATAAATAAAACACGTGAAATTTATGCCATGATTAACAAAGTAAAATTAAAATCAATATAAAAAATAACGGACAGCTTAAAACTGTCCGTTTTTTATTCAGGGGAAAAGCAATAGTTTTTTTATTTCACTGAAAATATCGTCTACCGTACGCATTGTATCATTTTCTATACATTCGACAATATTCCAGCCGAATTTATACGCACAGTAGTCGGCAGACACCTTTGAACGCCTCAGATATTCCATATCACGTTCATGAATGTCCTTTTTTGATTCATCGCTGTTATAACGGGCAGTCATGAGTTTCTGACTTATTTCAAGGTCAGAACGCAGATAAATAACGCTGTCGGGTTCAGGAATACCCATATATTTATACTCAAACTCAAAAAGCCAGTCAAGAAAACCGTCCCATTCTTCCCTTTTAAGCTTTGAACACTGATGCACGGCGTTTGAAGTTGTATAACGGTCGGCGATAACAATTCCGCCATTTTCGTAAAAATCCTGCCATTCGGTTTTAAAGCTTGCGAAACGGTCAACCGCATAAAAGCTTGACGAAGCGTAAGGATTTACGGAGTCTGCTTTTTTTCCGAAATCCCCCCTGAGATACATTTTTACAAGTGAGGACGACGGACTGTCGTAATTCGGAAAACATACCATTTTTACCGATTTGCCGACACTTTCACAGTACTCCTTTAATTTTACTGTCTGAGTATGTTTACCGCTTCCGTCAAGTCCCTCTATTACAAATAGCTTTCCTTTCATAAGTACCCCCTTATACACCGATTATTTTACATATTTCCCTGTCAAGCTCCTCACCGAAAACAAACAGATTTTCGTCAACTGCCCGAGTATCGAGAATGTCTTTTTTCGCAACGCTGTGAAGTTCCGCCACAGATTTTGCGGTGTCCTGTATTTCGGACGGAGTGAAGTAACTAAACGCCAGTTTCATTGACGGCAGAATTTCAAGAAAATCATTATATTCCATTTCCGTTATGAGTTTGTCGGTCATTTGCAGAAAAGAATCGTCAGACAGAATAATATCACGTGCGGTACAGAAAAGCCCCTTGAGAAATTCCGCACCCTTTTTCTGTATTTCCGCAGTTCCCGTAAGATAGCCACGCATGGCATTTTCTGCATCTGTTCTATGTGACGGTTCAACAGCGTAAAGCAGACCCGACACCGCTCCGTAGACTGACGGTTCTTTGTCGGCTGACTGCGCCATTGTAATAAGAGCCTGCTCCAAAACAGGAAGTTCAGACGTAAGAATATTACCCGTAATACCATACATAATCTTAATAACCGAAATCAGTTCTTCTGCACGTTCTGAAGCAACGTTTGCCATTGACGGCAGTGAAATTATAAGTTTTTCAAAACACTGTCTTATATAATCAAGTGCGGAAACGTCCGTAAAACCGTAAAGTGACTGTAAACTGTAAAGCATTTCAAAATATCGCAGACCGTTGCCGACCGAAAAGAAATCGCCGTCTGCCGTAAGAATTTCGTCTATAAGGTCAAGTTCAGTTTTTTTAAGGGTAATTCCCATAAGAAAACAGTCAACCGCAACCTGTGCCGCTGATTCACACCGCATTTCGCCGTGAAGTTTTTTCACTGCCATTGTACTGCACGCTTCCTCAATAGTGAAACCGTCTGTTGTGTGGTCGATAAGAGATGCGTCAACATTCGGACTTCTTCTGTAACGCCACTCCTCACGCACACGGCTTCTTCCCTTGTTATTATGCAGGTCAGGACCTTTTTTCATTCTTGCAAAATCCGTTTCAAGAAATTCCATTCTGTGCAGAAAACGGCTTAATTCCATACCTTTCTGAGTAGTGAATAGCGGTACTTCAATATCATTCGGCATAACATCCTTTATTTTAAGACGGAATTTTTTACTCTGTTCTTCAAAGTCCGTTATAAGAGGCGGTACATGGGTTTTGTCGCCTATAAATCCAACATCTTTACCTGTTGCAAGCCGTCTGAGAATATCAAGAGGCAGTGACGACGAAACCGTTTTTTCACCCTTTATAAACGTACTTGTCACGCCGTCGTAAAGTTCGTACATTCCACACTCCCTTGAACCTCTCAGCGATGCAAGACCATCCATGAGAGTTTTAGCGGAAGTAACGTCAGCAATTGAAACGGGAATATCTTTCTTGTTTGTCTGTTTTGCCGTCTTTACAAGGAGGTCAAGAGTTAAATTATTATAGACGTTTTCGGGCGAATCACTTTCAAGGAGTCTGTTTGTTACCATATCATAAAAATACGGAAAACTCATTCCCGAAGCATAACCGTGAAGTGCGTCTGCCGATTCGTAAGAATACGCCATAGGATAACAGCCGTGCAGATTTTCGGGAATTTTACGAAGTCGGGGCGGTTTTATCTTTCCGCCCGAAATCAGATTGTAAATTCCCATACTGTGAAAACCACCCGTAACCACAAGAACTTTTTCATATTTCTCCATAGCCTCTGTGATTCTCTGTGCCATATGACTTTCACGGGCAAGTGTACCGTCTGCTTTCATTTCCTCTTCAGAAGTTTCAAGACGTGTTATTATACAGTAAGTGTGAAGCTGCTTTACAAACTTTTCGGGAGTAAGAAAAATTCCCGAAATCTCAAAGTATTTTTCCCAGAACTCGTCAAAACTACGGACGTTTGTTTCCTCACAGATTTTTTCATAGAATTTACTTTGTGTAAGATGTGAATCGTCCGCATAGCTGTGCTTTTCAGTATTTTTACGCAGACCTTTCTTTTCTGCCGTATTAATCAGTATATCACAGTACGGCAGGTCAATGAACTCCGCAGGAATACCAAGCATTTTCGCCTGCTTCATTGCGTTGTACTCAGGTGACGAATACAGAAAAGGATAATAACATTTATAATCCTCTGCGTTCTCGCTGACAAGTTTTTTAGTGTCCTTGTAATAATAGTATACAGCCGACGGAAGTTTTGTGTTGTCGTCCGTAAGCACAGGAATAAGACCGTTTGCGTTTTCAGGACCTTCAATAAGAATTATGTCGGGTCTGTATTCGTTTATTGTCCTTACAAGCTGGTACGAACACACGGGACTATGATGACGCACGGGAAAAAGCAGAAGTTTTTCCGAGAGGTCAAAAGGAATCATTTCAGCAATTTCGCTGTTTCTGTGTACTTTTTCCATAATCCACCAACTTTACCTTTTTCCTTTGCAACAGTGCGGAAATAGCTTTTAAGCTTTTCAAGGTCGTCCTTATTTTCCTTACAAACCGCACCTAAAAGATTTTCAGTCATAACATTAAGGTCAACCTGTCCGTCACCGTAGTACCATGCATGGCTTATAGTCTGATAGTAAACGGAAACGGCTTCTGCTGTACTCATAACGGCGGACGGTTTGTCAATGCGTGTGCCTTTATCCGTCATACCCTCACGGAGTTCATGATAGGTAACCGCAAGAAGTTCAGCCGCATCAACGTCAACAGGCATATCAATGTGACCTGCTTCCGCAAGATTCTGTGCCTCACGGATAATAATCTGCTTTTCAAGCCTTACGTCCTTTACAGGTTCAACCGTCTCAAAATTAAAACGTCGCTTCAAAGCTCCCGACATCTCATTAACGCCTTTGTCACGGGTATTCGCCGTACCTATTATATTAAAACCAGGGCGGGCAAAAACAAAACCGTCGTCAGCGAGTTCAGGAATATTAAGAATCTGGTCACTCATTATTGAAATAAGACTGTCCTGAATTTCGGCAGGTGTACGTGTTATTTCCTCAAAACGTGCAAAAATCCCCTTTTCCATTCCGACAAGAAGCGGCGACGGTACAAGTGCCTCACGGCACGGACCTTTTGAAAGCAGAAGTGCATAATTCCAGCTGTACTTAATCATATCTTCTGTAGTTCCTGCTGTTCCCTGCACTGTGTTTGTGCTTACTCCGCAACAGGCGGCGGAAAGAAGTTCAGAAAGCATGGTTTTAGCCGTACCCGGTTCGCCGACAAGCATAAGCCCACGGTTTCCTGCAAGCGTTATTATACATCTTTCAACAAGAGCGTCGTTGCCGTAGAACTTTCTTGCAATTTCAACGTTTCCGTCGTCTGTTTTTACCTTTCCGCCGAGAATGAACGTTCTGACGGCTTTCGGGGAAAGCTTCCAGTTTTCAGGACGCTTTCCGTTGTCGTACTTTGCGAGTAATTCAAGTTCGTCTGCATAACGAACTTCAACAGGCGGTTTAATTAAATTCTTTTCCATATATTTTTTCCTTTCATTATTGTTCGTCAGTTCCTGCAACTGAAGCCAACTGCATAACTATCTCACTGAAATAGCGTGGGTTTACATCTTTGATTTTAAGCTTTTTGTTAGTTCCGCTACTATAGAAAAACAGCGTTTCGAGAGTCATCATTTCATTCTGCATAAAATCAATACACATTCCGCTGAACTCTATTTCTGTTCTGTATCCTTCGGAAACAGTAATTTCATCATCGTGTACAAACTCCATAAAATAGCCTGCGTCCTGCGGACAACCAGTTTCCCAGCCCATTTTTGTAAGCTTGCCCCTCAGCGTATAATCACTTACTTCCTTGCCCTCAAAACGTGATACACCCTCCTGATTGAGTTCGGATTCATCAGGTTTATAACAAAGTCTGTCGAGTTGATTGAACGGCTGAATTATTTCGTAATCGGAAAGCTGTTCTGCCCATGACGCACGCTGTTCGTCTGTAAGTTCAATCGGGTGGACAAGTCCGATTTCCGCATTTTCGGGGATTTCAAATTCATCTTCATCAATATTTGTGAAACTTCCGTCGTCCATATATCTGAAACTTTCCTTAAGCTGTCCGCACTCGTAAACGCCCCATATCAGACCGACTGCAAAACAGTGCATAACGGGATTCTTCACAAACAGATTATTCCATGCATCAGCCGTCCACTTTCTGTCACACATAAGAACGTATTCAAGACGGTTTTTCTGACTTTCAATAACTGCCTTAATCTGCTTTTTCATAACCTTGAAATCGTTGTAGGACTTTTCGGCAAGTTCCTTGTCGTCATTAACACCAGGTTTTGACATATTTTTTACCTTTTTGTCGCCGTTGTAAATTTCCAGTTCAAGCGACGGCGTAAGGTATACTTTAAACTGTCTTTTTCCGTAGTCGAAAACACGGCACATATTCTCATCAAAATTCATATCGGGTACTATTCTGTCACCGAGTTCTTCCTTAGTGATTCCGAGTTCTTTGGCTGCTATATCAAGAGCATAATTTGCGGCATTTCGTACCTGTCTGTGTTTGAATTTACGTGCCATATTGTCAACGTTCATAAGAGCTTCTGAACTGCCGTTCACCGCCATTGCATAAACAGCTTCAGACGCAATCGCACCTCTTGAATGTTCCGTCCACTCTTTTATATAGTGCATAAGATTATTTATCATATCGTGACCGCCGTGAACCCCGCAGAACCACAACACCCATTTTGTCTTTGCAGCTGCACCCTTTTCAAGCCAGCGACCGAAAACATCAAGTGTAAAGTCACCCAGTTCGTCTGGATTGATTTTTTCTGCAATGTCAAGAGCGGTCGGGTTTACGGTAACGGAAGTCATTTCCGAATAAATTATAAGCAGAGCCTTAAGGTAATCTTCCGGAACTTCACCGCCGTCTTTAAAGTGTACGGTTTTATATGGCTGTTCAAAGAGCCATGCCACTTTTTTTGATTTTGCACCCCTTACAAGTCCAGAAACAATGTCAACGTTTTCTGAACTTTTTCCGGAAGTTTCTGAACCGTAATTCACGTCAAGAAGTCCTGCAATTCGTACCTTGATTTTTTCGGACTTTTCCTTTTCAAAAGCCTTTTCAAGTTCAGCACGGTAATTTTCGGGATTCTGCTTTTCTATCACCGATACGGCAATTTCACGCATACCTACCTTTTTGGACTGCAATAATTCCACTATATCATCATGCCAGTCATGAGCGGAAATTATCCCTGTCAGTGCATTTTTTACCAGTTTGCTTGTATCGCCGACAAGTGCGAGAATCTGTGATTTATACTTGTCTGCATCTGCTATGCCGAGACCTGATACATATATCCATCTCGCATTTACACTCATGTCTTTAACGTCAATGTCTGAGAACATATCAGCGTTTTCAGCAAGGGCATTTGCAGAATTAAACATAACTTCGTCTTTTCCGCTCCACAAGCCGTCAATATAGTTTCCGAACGAATCAAGAATAGTTTTTGCAGGTACTTTCTGTTCCGAAAGAATATTTATAAACTGTTTTTCGTTTCCTTTGAGTTCAAAATCAGTGTAATGCCGAAAAGTCCAATGATAAGTTTCCTTGCAGACAGAACACAAAGTAATGACACGTTTCATAAAATCGTCAAAACCATATGTTTTGGTGTAATGGCTTTCTTCACCGTTATATCCTCTCATTACGTCATCTTTGATAAGCGGAAGAATATCATTTATATCGCAGTTTCCCATAAGATAACTACGGACTTCGTTCTTACACTGAAAATGATTGCTTACATTCTTTGAAAGACGTATCTGTGCTTTTTCTTTCAGGGAATTTTCCTTAGCGATATACTTCGGATTTGCCTTACACAGAATATTTTCCATTTCCTTTGCCTTAGAAACGTCAGAACGCAATTCCATAGACTTCACATACTCGTCAGTATACTTTACGGCAAGTTTTCCGAGATGACTGACAACAGAAGCTTTATTCATATGCTTGTCCACAAGATATGCTATATACACATAGTCCACGCAGTCGGGAATTTCAGCAATCATGTCAAGCACACTCTCAGGATTAGGCATATAACTAATAGCGTGTTCCGCAACCTGAATTTCCTTGCATTTCTTTACAGCTTCAGTAAAATATGTACGGCACTTATCCGAAAAATAAGCTCCCTCCCCTGTCGCAAACACAAGCTGAATATATAAAGCAGGTTTTTTGTCTATAAGTCCGTGAACGTATTCAAGTGCCTTTTCGACAATCGGGTCAGTTTCAGTCTTTGAAATAAGCTTTGCTATTATTCCTTTCTTTTCAGGTACAGGACTTTGATTCAAAGCATATGCACAGAGCCGTGCAATTGTAACGGGGTCATCGTCTGCGAAATCAACAGCGTCAATGCAGACCTGAGGGGATTTAATCTTAAAATCGCAACTTACAAACCACTTTCCTGACATCTGTTGCACATATATCGCAAACACACAGGCTTCCGCCTTTTCCCCGAATCTTGAGGAAAAAATTTTAACGAGTTTGTTTTCCTGTTTTGTAAACTCATAATGTCCTACAGCGCACGTAATAAATACATATGAATACGAACCATAAATAGCCTGTGAAAGCAGTATATAGCGTTCAAAAAGCTCATCACTTCTCGTGGCGATGATTTCACGTTTTATAGCCCTTTCGAGCTTGTCACGCACTCCCCAGCCATCATTTATAAGAGTGTGCTTGGATATTCTGTCAAGCAAAGCATTGTTTCTGTCGTTTGATGTGTCGAGATACTCAACACCGATTTCGATAGTTTCCTTATCTATACCGTAAGCACTCATAGCTTCGGCAAGTTTCGGAAAACCGCTTACATTTCCGTTTGAATAAAGCATTTTATTTACTTCCTTTCATATTATATAATGATGTGATTATTTCAAGACGTTTCCGTCCCTGATTCAGATATTCATTTATCTGATGTATTTTAAAAAGAACTTCCGAACAGTCGCCGTCAATGCTGTGGCGATATGATGACGCACACTGCATGAACTCTCCTATAAGCCTGCTCAGACCCTTTAAACCATAGTTGAACGCAAGATTTTCAAGCCTGTGGTCGTTCTTAATATCCGCCTGTAGTCCTCCACGCACAATAACGCATATCATGTCATTTACTTCTGAAAAAAGATTAATAATCCTCTCCGCATAAACCGCCGAAACATCAGTATTTTCGTACTTTTCGGGAAGTTCGTAAACTTCGGGAACAGGCGGTTTTATAAAGTCATATATCTCTATCGGGAAAAGGGTAAGTTCGCCGTCGGATATATACGCAGACGCAAGAAAGACATAATTTTTCTTCGGCTTTTTAATCATTCTTTCGCCTATGCTTTCAAGAAGCTTTATAAAATCTTTTGTCTCTGCACGGTACTTTGCACGCACGGAAATTCTGTTCCCTTGTACGTCCTCCAGTATAATTACATACTGCTGACTGTATTTGTCAAAAGTACTTTCAATGCACTTTTTCGGCTGTACGAAACATAGCTTTTCAAGTTCGTTTTCGGGATTTTTTTCAGAAATCTCTATTGCAAGCTTTCTGAAATCGGTATAAATCATGTCACGGATTTTGTCGCAATCCAGAACGGCTTTACAGGTTGAAATAATCTGTGTTTCCTGCGAGGACGACAATTTTCCCCCGCTTACTTTAGCGTTGGCAAGTTTCATTTCAGAGTGCATCATACTTTTCATTGAATTTGCCATACCCCACGGAAAAGTAACCCCTCTGAAATGTTTCTGAGTATCATTATAGAAAACGGGTCTCAAATCCGACAGCGACAAAAAACGCTGTTCCGCATAAACGTCCATATTCAGAAAATAATAAATTTCGCCCTCATATTCACCTCCTCTGATACTTCGCTGACCTATCGGCATAATATCAATGTTTCCTTTATATTCGGTGTAAGTCTGACGGAAAGTGCCGAGCTGTTCGGGTTCAATGCAGTCTGATTTAAGAAGTTCAAGAACCTCAATACAGTTACATAATTTATAAATAAAACTATCCATACTGAATGACGCACGCCTTGCTATACAGTCGGACAGACGGCTTCCCGCTTCCCTTAATGCACGCTCCGCATCTGCCATTTTCAAAGCATGACAACGCACAGCAGACGCTTCAAGCATATCGGGCAGATTTTCAGGTATACGCACAAGACCGTATTTCAGAATACTGCCGAGGGTTTCAAGGCACTGATTCACACAGTTGTGTATTTTAGCAATGTCACGCTCCGAAATCTGTTCTTTCTTTTTTTCCTCTTTTACTTCTGCAACGGTTTCAGTCTTTTCAACGGGAGTTTCAGGCTTTACAGGTTCGGGAACTTCTGCCGTAACATCGAGTGAAACATTATTCCGCAGAATCAGAACAGCTCCGATAATATGACGGCATATCCCTCTTGCAACACAAGTACATTTACTTTCCGCAAGCGGTACTGATATTGTACACGTTTCACCGCCTGTACGGACTACAGCAGAATTTTCACTAAGTTCAAAATCCGCATCTGCACCATCGGTATCCTTACACGCACGCTTGTATATTCCTTTGTTTGAAAGTCCGACAAGAAAATTTTCGTCTGCAAAAGCAAGAGCCTTTTTTAATTCGTCCAAAAAAATTCACCTCTTTCATGAAAAAATTTTACCTATGTAATCTCCGAGCTGTTCGGGAGTCAACGCACCGACAAATGCCCCCATATTTGCGAGTATCTGTCCCAGATTTCTGTCATATGACGGACGTGCCTCTTCGTCGAGTGCGGTAAGAAAACTAAGCTTTGCACCGCTTTCAATAATATTCTTGCTTATATTAAGCAGACGGCTTCTTTCCGCACCTTCATACAAGTCAGTAACCACTATAACGCACGTATGCGACGGCGTGCCTATAAGGCTTTCACAGTAACCCAACGCACTGCCTATGTCAGTACCACCGCCAAGCTGTACACTCATGAGAACTTGTGCAGGGTCGTCAGCTTCACTTGAAAGGTCAACAATGCTCGTATCAAAAATAACAAGCTTTACTTCCGCAAACGGCAGATTTGAAATAATCTGTGCCATAACTGCACTGTATATAATCGACCCCGTCATTGAACCGCTTTCGTCTATGGCAATAATAACACGTTTATTGTTATAACGTCTTACACGACTGCTGAAATATATATCTTTAAGGACAATCTGCTGACGCTCCGTATCGTAATTTTTGAGATTACGGCGGATAGTCTTTTTTATGTCAAGATTTCGGGCAGAGTGTACGGGACTTGATGAGTTTCTGTCTATTCTTCCAAGAACCGAACGGCGTATATCGTTCTCAAGTTTTTTTCTTATATCGTCGGCAACCTGCTTTGCAATTCTTTTAGCTGTTTCAAGAACTTCGCCTTTCATAAGGTGTTTAAGCTGTAGAACGCTTTTCAGTAAATTCATATCGGGTTTAAGCTGTTCAAGGACTTTTTTGTCCGTAAGCAGTTCTGTCATTTCAAATTCCTCAAGAGCGTGCTTTTCAAGAACTTCGGCAGTCTGATTCGGGAAAAGTTCACGTACTTTTGTAATCCATTCGGCAGCCGTCAGGACTGTTTCGTCAAGACTGCCTGACCTTTCGTCTGAACGCACGTCGTCGCCCTGTGAACGACTGTAAAGATAGTCAAGTAACTGCTCCATATCCTGAAATTGCAGTATATCACGGCTTTCACCGCTAAACTGTAATTGTTTGTCGGAAAGACCTCCGAGAACGAGCCTCCAGCGGTTTACGGCAGTATTTGAATAATTATCGGGAGTATTCATTTAATAAAAAATTCTCCTTTCGGTGTATTGTAAATTCATAAAAACTGAACATTTATTCTATTTTTTATTATACCATATTCTTACAGACAATTCAATATATTTATAAAAAAAATAAAACTGCCGTTTACAAAAACGACAGTTTTTTTATTTACTTA
>CAMWVV010000007.1 GCA_947177755.1 uncultured Ruminococcus sp.
CGAGAATAGGGAAAAGCTTGCATATATCGTCACGCTGGATTTCGGTGTTTCTGTATATTTTACGCTGTTTTGTGCGGTTCGCAATCTGTGCGAACTCCGCCTTTTTACCGCCCATTCTTGTAATCGTTTCAACATTTCCGATGAAACATATTCCGAGCGTCTGACCTTTATCGTTGAAGTAGTCGGAAAAACTTCTGAGTACTTCAATTGTCTTGACCGTCAGATGCTGTGCCTCGTCGAATATAAGGATTGCCCCGTCCGAAAGCTTGTTTGCAATTGAGAACCAGAGTTCGTTGACGGACTTTTCCTGACCTGCACCGATGCGGTCGGCAATTGTTTTTAAAAGACTTTTTACGTTGGTCAGGCACGGATTAATTGTTATTAAAAAGCTGTTTGAAGGGTTGTCCGACACGAATTTCTGTGCGGCTTTTGTCTTGCCTATTCCTGCATCGCCGCACGCCACTGCAAGTCCTCCCTTGACCTGACACACGGA
Source organism: uncultured Ruminococcus sp. (assembly GCA_947177755.1). Taxonomy (GTDB): domain Bacteria; phylum Bacillota; class Clostridia; order Oscillospirales; family Ruminococcaceae; genus Ruminococcus. The sequence continues at coordinate 494 of CAMWVV010000007.1, forward strand.
AATTATGTCGTAAATCTGTTCTGAAATGGTTGTCGGAGCGTAGCCGACTTCTGAATATGTAAGCTTTGCCTTTTCCTTTACCCCGAAATACTGCTCCAGAACATCGAATATTTTCTGTGGATTGGCATTGTATTTGCCGTTTCTTATCTGTGACAGTGCTGTTCCAGACACGCCGATGAGCTGACCGACGGCGTTCTGACTGAGATTTTTTTCTTTCTGAAGAGCCTCTACCTTGTTTAAAAGCTCCGTCTGTTGTTGTGTATACATTTATTTTTTCCTCATTTCCGAATTTTTTCTGATTTTTTTCATGTCAATAACGACACTTTCCGCACCGACCGCCATGCGTTCTTCCGCTTCTTCGTCCGCAGTTACTACGATTATATTTTTCGGCTGCTGTATATTGAATTTGCCTGTATTTCGGCTTGCAATGTATCTCAGACCGTCTTTCTGCGTAAGACCGACACTGCCCCTGAGTTCCCTTGCACGTGCCTTGACCTGTTTTACAACGTCCGCCTGTCCATGCCCGAGTTTCGCAAGTTTTTCCCTGCTTTCGCTGAAATAACGGGTAATAAGCCAGTCCGCACACTCCCAGCTGTACAGATACCTGTCTTCACGGTCATAAATACGGACGTTTGAAAGGTCGTTGCGGTCGTACCTCACACAGACCTCTTCACCGATGTGCTGCCACGTAATATTTTTATCATAGTACCATATTTTTTCGCCGTGATACGTGATAAATACGCCGTCACGCTTGACTTTCTGGAATCCTGCATTTCTCAACATCAGCAGGTCGAGAACGTCCGCACTTGCTTTTCTGAACTCAGTTTCCCTGATTGAATCATTCCATACATCAATTAAAGTCATACCCTTGTACTTTGTCTCACTGCTTCCGTAAGGCTGAACATTGTAGACATTATCCGCAAAGTCCGCAAACGATTCACGCAGTTCCGATTCTGTTTCAATCGTACAGTTTTTTATATTCTGTTTCAGAATTTCAGGACGCTCCGTGATATTTCCTCCGCAGTAGCCGTACTGACCCATACAGAACTGTTCCTTTATTATGCGGTGAATCCGTTCGACGACTTTCGCCTGTGCGTTTGTGACTTTTGCGAAAATCAGCTTTATTCCAAGTTTTTCAATTATCGTAATCGGAATATTGCCCTGCTTGTTTCTGGAAACTTTTCGGTTACGCTGTTCACCTGCAATGTCAAGTGCCGTAAACTCACGACCGTTATCAAAATACAGATATTTCGGTATTCCGAATCTCATCATTGCAAACCTGAGTGCGTCAAGAGTTGACTGTGAATCAGGACTTTCGGTTATATTCCAGCCCACAAGAACGTTTGATTTTACGTCAAGAACGGTGGTTATGTACATCCTCTTTGTCTTTTCAGAACCGTCATTCTGCCTGATGATAACGTCAAATGTGTAGTTGTCCATAACCCACACGTCGTTGGCATAAACGTTGCCTTTCTGACGGTTTGCATACGGAATGCAGTGGTCATGCAGTGCTTTTTCTCCTTTTCGTGAGTACTCAAGAACCGCAAAAGGAAGAGTTTTTATTTTTCTCCTGAAACACGCTTCTGACGGGATTTCTCCCATAAGTTCGGGATATTCTTCGACTATGTATGCGTTTACCATACGATAGCATTTACTCACTTTCGGCTCGCTCTGGTCAAGATACAGGCTAAGAAAACTCTGCCATATTATATTGTTGTCATTGAGTTTGCTTTTACCCTTGTTCCAGCCGCCACGACCGTCAATAAGTTCTGCATAACATTCGTTTTTGTAAGCCGAATATTTACGGTACAGAATGTCCGTGCTTATTTCCAAATCCGGATTGAGATATTTCTGATGAGCAACAAACAGTTTGTCAAACTCGGTCTTGTCTTTGCGTTCAGAGCGTTCTGCCTGCCACTGTGTGAGCAGTTCAGTCCAGCGTTTTATTTCCGCACGCTCCGATTCGGAAAATTCTTCAAATGCTTTTTTAATACCTTTGGAACGATATTTTAAAGCTGTTTTTTTGTTGCTTTGGTTGTCGGTCTTTTCGGGAAATATTCCCGTTTCAGTTTTTTTACTTCGGTAATATTTTTTCTGTAAATCATCTGATAAAACCGATACGGATATTATATATTTCATTCTGCCTTTGCAGTTCAGTTCCTGCTCCGCCCGAATTACGCCGTTCTTGCACAGTCTTTTTATATACCTTTCGGAACAGCCTTTTAATTCTGCTACTTCTTTTACTGTCAGATAATCCACAATTTTCTCCTCTCTGTTTATTTTTATTAAAAATCAGACTGCTTTTCTTTCGTCAAAAAGCAGATAGTCAATACTCACTCCCAGTGCGGAGGCAATATTAATAAGCATCTGCATTGACGGATTGAAACCGTTTCTTTCCAGCCGTGAAATATAAGGCTGTGAAGTTTTAGTTTTTTCTGCAAGTTCAATTTGAGTGTATCCGAGTTCTTCACGACGTTGCTTAACTTTCTGTCCGAATGTCATAAAATCATTCCTTTCTGTTTACTTTTCCAAATACTTGTGATAAAATTATAATACGGGTTTTTATGCCCTTGAATATTACCGTAATTTATATTATAATTAGATTTTTTCTAAATGTCAAGAGCTTTTAAAAATAAAATTAGAAAAAATCTAAATATGTTATTATTACTAAAAGGAGTGTGTTTGTTTTGGAGATTATAGACAGAATTTCCTGTTTATTAGGTAACAGAGAACAAAAAGAACTGACTAATTACCTCGGACTGAATAGTGTCGCATTTTCAGAATGGAAATCAGGAAAAAGCAGGTCATATAGAAAATATCTAATTGAAATAGCGGAATTTTTTCATGTTTCACTGGATTATTTGGTTTACGGAAATAAGAATAATTCAATAAAACTGAATCCCGATGAGCAGGAACTGCTTGAAAACTACAGCAGATTAAGTGAAGCAGACAAAAAAGAAGTATCGGAAAAAGTAAAAGAACTGTCTGTATATAATGATGTGTTCGGAAATAAAAGGGCAGGAAGTCAGAATGAAAATGAAATGCTTGAAATTTTTAAAAAATTCAATGACCGTGAACAGATAAAAATTATAGGCAGAATGGAAGAATGGCTTGAAGTAAAATACAGAAGAAATGCAATAGACAAACAGCAGATAGTGGGCGTTCAGGTTGCCAGAAGAACAGATGGAAAATTCAGAAAAGAACCTGTTACCGCCGAAGAAATGGAAAAGATTAAAGCACTGCCCGAAGACACTGATTATTAATATAGAAAAAACACCTCCAAGACGTTAAAATATCTCTTGGAGGTGATTATTTTGAAATATAAAATTTATACAAACACAAGGGATTCAAGCTGGAAATTTCTTATTCAGCATAAAATTTCCTGTCTGCCGATTAATCTGAAACAGATTACTTCAGAAATGGAAATAACCGTAAAAAAAGACACTTCAGGTATACTTCGTGAAAGTGAATCAGGCAGAGCAGTCAATGCAAACGGTGACTTACATATTATAGTGCGTGAATCTCCCGTCCCTCAGAAACGTTATACTATCATGCACGAAATAGGTCATATTGTCCTCGGTCACACGGAAAAAGACATAGTATCAGATATAAATGAATACGCTGCCGAACGGTTTGCAATTGATGTCTTGGCACCTGCCTGCGTTCTGTGGGGACTGAATATCCATTCCGCTGAAGAAATAGCCGAAATATGCAATATTTCCCTTTCAGCTGCCCGAATCAGAGCAGAGAGAATGGAAATGCTATATAAGCGTGACAAATTCCTTACTTCTTCCCTTGAAAGACAGGTTTTTAACCAGTTTTACGACTTTATCAGTACAAGACGGATTTTTCTGTTTTCTGATAAAGAAAATTTCAGACGTTGAATTACATAATAATATTGACAAAACTAAAAAACATCTTGCAGACAACCAATATCTGCACATCAAAATTTTACTGTGAGTATAAAAATGATATGGGAACAAGTTCCCGTATCAATCGGAATCAGTTCCCATATTCCCATTTAATTTCTGCTTTTTCAAACTGAATTTCTGATTATACTTTCATAAGTCCTTAAAAAATTTTTAAAGACGATTCAGAGGATTCAAGCAGAAATTTCCATGCCGTATATAAGAATAACCACGCAAAAAAACCTTGAAAACGGATTTTTTATTCCGTAATCAAGTTTTTTCATTTCCACAGGATTTTTTATTTCGTTTTTTTCACTTTATCTCATATAATATCCGGCTATACATCACGAATTTCCGCAGTATTTACGGCTTTTTCCGCATTTGTACGGCTTTTTTCATTTTTGTATTCTGCTTGTAAAATTACATTTATTTTAAAACATTACCGCTGTGTTTTTAAATGCACAGCGGTTTTTTTAATGAATAAGGCAGTACAGAAAACGACCGCACTAATCATGTATAATTATTTTTCTGAATGACAACGCAGGTAACATTATCTTTTCCGCCTTTTTCAAGAGCCTTTTTAACAAGCAGTTCCGCATAATTTTCAGAATCAGACGAAAGCATTTCCACAATTTCCTCATCACTGCACATATCTGTAAGACCATCACTGCAAATCAGTATTTTTCCATTGCCCATTTCAAACGGTTCATATTTCAGAGAATGAAGACCTATTCTGCGGTCGTCCACGCCTAAAAATAAAGTGATTTTATGTGAATCGGGACTGTTTCTTGCTTCTTCTTCGGTATAGATGTTTGCTTTAAGTTTTCGCATTGCAAGCGTCTGGTCTTCGGTTATCTGTTTTATTTTACCGTCGGAAAAAAAGTAAACCCTGCTGTCACCTATATTGAAAGCATGCACATATTCACCGACCATACATACCATTGCGAGAGTGCTTCCGCTTCTTTTACAGCGTTTTTCTTCAACCATTTCACATATACGCCTGTTTGCCTCGTTGACATAACTATTTACTGCATCATGAAGTTTTTCGGGCAAAACAGAATTTATTTCACCGCTTAACTGTTCAAGTGTTTCTACAGCTATCCGTGAAGCCTCTTCACCGTATGCTTCACCGCCCATTCCGTCGCATACGGCAAAAATACCTCTGCTTATCCTGTTTAAACTTTTCATGAAAGTGAAATTTTTTTCTTTTCTGTATCCTACATGGTCACAGTAAAAATTATCTTCATTGTTTTCACGGATTTTTCCCACATCAGAAGAAACATAAACTATAATATCGGATTTGTATTCCCTTTCATAAATTATTGTCTTTCTTTCGTGCGGTACTTCATTTATCTCCGTATTTCCGGCGTTATCTTCCGTGATTTTAGTTTCTTCGTCTTCGTCCACAATTGATTGATAAGGAACTTCCTTTTTTCTTCTGAATATATTCCACATATTTCTCTCCTCTTAAGAACCTCTGTTACGTATTTTCAGGCTGAGAACCGATATTATCACGCACACAATATTTATAATCATGATAAATCCCCATGCTTTCAGAAGATTTTCTGAAGTACATTCATATGCCGGTTCGGTTTCAAGTCTCACCACTTCAGGAAATAAAAGGCTCATTTTAAGCGGTAAGTCCTCACTGTTCAAATCTCCTATACTTCCGAATGCGGACATTCCCCATTTGCTGAAAGTAATATCTGCAATTTTTTCCGCCCAGCCTTTCAGTTCAAAAAGTACACCGCTCATAACAAGCTGTAAAATAAGCACAAACGGCATTGCAGTCATTGCAACGTTAGGAGTTGAAGCCACCGAAGAAATCATTATCCCCATTATATCCGAACCCCATACGACAAGAAAAACAGTAATGAAATATTCTATTATCGATTCCCCGAATATAATACCGTCAGACGGAAAATCAATGTAAACCATACATATTCCTATCAGAATAATACTCTGTATAAGGCATATAAGAAAATCAAAAATCACGTGTGACATTATGTATGCACTTATATGCAGACCCGAACGGTATTCGCTGGTAATAGTGTTATGTTCCTTACATATACGCTGAATTGAATTGAATACACCTATCCATATTGCCGCAGAAGTAATCGCAAAAAATCCCGATTTTGTCGATTCATATGTTGAAAACATATCTTCACCGACAATCGAACATACAAGGAACGAAATAACGCCTGCAATTATAATGAATTTCCAGTCTTTCTGATTCATAAAAAGTCTGCTGTTCTTTACCACATAAACGGGTATCTGTTTTACCATGGAAGTTTTCATTATCAACCCCTCCTTGTCCTTTCAAATTTCTGAATAAATTCGTCACCTCTGCCTTTACCACCCTCATAGTTTATTTCAAGAACGATTTCACTGAGCTTCTTAACTCCGAAAAATGAAAGTGCATTGGGAATATCTCCGTAATATGCAAGATGACCTGCATCATCAACTTTACTTTTTGCAAGCACAATTACTTTTTTGTACATATTCGCCACATCGTCGGGATAATGCGAAATCATAAGACCTGCCTTTCCGGAATCGGTACAATGCATAAGCTCCAGCGAATTATCTTTTGACTCTTCAAGTGTTATAGGACGTGTAATCTGTTTCATCTGGTCAACACGCCCTGCAACGTCAAGACCTGCGTCGGGTTCATCAAAAGTAAAGAAGCTTATGTCCCCTACAGCCTTTATCGCTACCTGCACTCTCTTTCTCTGTCCTCCGCTTATGATACCAAGCATACTGTTTTTTATTGAAGAAAGCATCATACTTTCTATTACGTCGTCAACTCTCTGCTTAATTTCCTGTCTGCTGTATTCGGAAGCAAGCTGTAACTTTGCAGAATCCATAATTGTATTGTAAACCGTATCATTTGCACGGTAATCGGGATATTGCGGAACTACTCCGATTTTATGTTTCAGTACCCTGAGATTTTTATAAAGATTCATACCTTCAAGAAATATATTTCCTTTTATATCAAGAGTCTGCTCTATATCATGATTCTGCCCTGTTATTGCCTTTATAAAAGTAGACTTTCCTGCTCCTGCTCCGCCAAGTACAAGTATAAAGTCTCCTGCTTCAATATCAAGATTTATATCTTTCAATAGAGTTTTCTTTTTACCAAAATTGCCTCTTTTAGCTTTTACTTCATTAATATTTACATTCATTATTACAGAACGGTTGCTGTAGTCAAAACTGTCTGCCCTTTTAACCGAAGAATTTACGGAATTATATATAATTTCACTTCCTGTAAAAATAAGGGTGGTATTTGCAATACGGATTACGTCAAGCGGATTAAGAAACTGTTCATATTCCACCTGATTCTTGTTTACTGAAACACCGTTTTTGCTGTTGTTGTCGACTATTTTCCATCTGCCTGCATTCCACTGAAGCATGGCATGATTTCTTGATGACATAAAATCCGTCAGTGAAATACCATCATCTATATTTCTGCCGATTTTTACATTGTAACTTCCATTAAGTGAGTATCTTTGCCACTGCTCATCTGCTGAAAAAGTAGTGCTGAAAATCATTTCAACCGCCTCATCATGCGGTACATTAAGCTGACTGCGGTCGATTCTGATAACATCACCATCAGTGAGCTTTACCGCCCTTGAACCTCTTTCATTGTACTTTTCAAGCTTTATCCCGTTTATGAAAGTACCGTTAAGACTGTTATTGTCCTTATAATAATATGAACCATCAATGAAAGAAAATTCGCCGTGATTACGTGATGCAATACAGGAATAAAGTGTGATGTCACTGTATGAATCGGACGATTTTCTTCCCAAACTCATATCACCGCTAAGTCTGACTATTGATAAATTTATACCTTTTTCCAGAATAAAAAGCGTTGCCGGTTTCGGCGGAAGCGGTGCATAATACACCGTTCTGTTATCCATAATTATACCTCCCTATTAATAACATGATACAGATTAGATTTTATCATATTTTCCTTAAAATATCAATTAAAATAATTTCTCAACGTTTTTTCCAAGTTCCCAGAATGCAACAGCACTTGCGGCGGCTACATTCAGAGAGTCAACACCTTCCGCCATAGGAATTTTTACCGTATAGTCACAACTTTCAATTGTCGACTGCTTAAGCCCCTCTCCCTCCGTACCAAGTATAACAGCCGTTTTTCCGATTGATTTAAGTGCAGGTGAATCAATATCAAGCGTATTGTCATGAAGTGCCATAGCAACGGTTGAAAAACCATATTTTTTAAGCAGTTCAATATAATTAATATTGTCGTCAAAATAAGCCCACGGCATTCTGAAAACCGTTCCCATACTCACACGCACCGAACGTCTGTAAAGAGGGTCACTGCACGCAGGTGTAAGCAGTACTGCATCAATGCCCATAGCAGCAGCCGACCTCATAATTGCTCCCACATTTGTCTGATTCATAACGTCCTCAAGAACAGCTATTTTTGAAGAACATTTCAGAATTTCTTCAACGGACGGGTTTTCCCTGCGTTTCATGGCACATAAAATGCCCTGAGTAAGTTTAAATCCAGTAATCTGAGTAAGTACACTGCTGTCGGCTGTATAAACAGGAATATTCCCACAGCGTTCAATTATATCTTTTGCCTGACCATCTATATATTTTCTCTCCGCAAGAATCGAAAGCGGTTCATAGCCGTCATTTAACGCAAGACGTATTACTTTCGGACTTTCAGCTATAAAAATACCGAGTTTGTCGGGTTCAAAATAACGTTTAAGCTGAATTTCCGAAGTAATGGTATATGGTTTTAAATCTTCCAATTCAAGATTATTTATTTCAATTATCCGTGACATAGTTTTCTCCTGTAAAATACTTTATCAAAAACAGGGACAGTCCCGAAACTGTCCCTTATATTTTTTATCTTATTTTAGCACCGACGGGAATACTGTCATCAACAAAAATAACCTTACAACCGCCGTCGGCAAGGTCTGCCGCACAAATCATGCCGTTGCTTTCAATACCGCAAAGTTTTGCAGGCTTTAAGTTGGCAATAAGCTGTATTTTTCTTCCTGTCAAATCCTCAGGCTTATAATACTGTGCAATACCTGAAACAACCTGTCTGCCACCCATACCGTCGTCAAGCTGTAAACAGAGAAGTTTTTTTGATTTCTTGACTTTCTCACATGAGAGAACTTTTGCCACACGTATTTCAACCTTTGCGAAATCGTCAATTGTTATTTCGGGGGCAAGTTCTATTTTTTCAGACGGCTTTTCAGATTCTGAAAGATTAGCCTGTGCCTTTTCCATATTTTCCCTGATAATATTATTGAGTGCCTCAATTTCCTTTTCAACGTCAATTCTCGGGAAAAGTATTTCCCCCTTATGAACAGTTACATTTACGGGAAGTACACCGAACTCCGAAAGTTTTTCATACTTCACATCGTCGGCAGACGCACCAATCTGCTCCCATACTTTCGGCATAGTCGAGGGCATGAACGGTGAAAGAAATGCTGAAATAATTCTGACAGTATCAAGCAGGTTATAAAGAACAGACGCAAGTCTTGCCCTGTTTTCCTCACTCTTGCCGAGTTTCCACGGTTCAGTTTCGTCAATGTACTTGTTTGCCCTGTCAACTGTCCTGAATATCGCTTCAAGTGCGTTCTTTATTTTTGTTTCCGACATAGCAGAATCAACATCGGAAACTGTTTTCAGAACAACGTTTTTAAATTCTGTGTCTATTTCAGCTTCTTCACGTTCTTCGGGGAGAGTTCCGCCAAAATACTTTTCAGCCATTGCAACAGTACGTGAAACAAGATTTCCGAAACCGTTTGCAAGGTCGGAATTTATACGGTTAATCATGATTTCATTTGAAAAAGAACTGTCCGAACCAAGAGCCATTTCCCTTAAAATATGATACCTGATAGCGTCACAGCCGTAACGTTCACCAAGTACAAACGGGTCAACGACATTGCCGAGAGATTTGGACATCTTTTCACCGTTGAAAGTAATCCAGCCATGCACAGCAAGATGTTTCGGTAACGGCAGGTCAAGAGCCATAAGCATAGCAGGCCATATAATTGCGTGGAAACGCATAATATCCTTTGCAACCATATGGATATCGGCAGGCCAGTATTTTTCAAACTCATCGGGTCTTCTGTTCTGATAGCCGAGAGCGGAAATATAGTTTGAAAGTGCATCAATCCAGACATACACAACATGACCTTCATCAAATGTCACGGGAATACCCCATTTGAAAGTTGTACGTGAAACACATAAATCCTCAAGTCCTGGCTTGATAAAATTGTTTACAAGTTCAACTGCCCTTGTTTTCGGCTGAAGATAGTCTGTTTCGGTGAGAAGTTTTTCAATTCTGTCCGCAAAAGGCGACATCTTAAAGAAATAAGCTTCCTCCTTTGCAAAAGTCACTGCACGGTGACACTCGGGACAACAACCGTTTTCATCAAGCTGTGAATCCGTCCAGAAACTTTCACACGGAGTGCAGTATTTACCGGAATATTCGCCCTTATAGATATAACCCTTGTCATAAAGGTCTTTGAAAATTTTCTGAACACTTTCAATGTGGTAATCGTCAGTAGTTCTTATAAACTGGTCATAATTTATGTTCATGTATTTCCAGAGATTCTTGAATGTACCCACGATTTCGTCAACATACTCTTTTGGTGTGACACCCTTTTCAGCGGCTTTCTGTTCAATTTTAAGACCGTGTTCGTCAGTTCCTGTGAGAAACTTTACGTCATAGCCCTGCATTCTTTTGTAACGTGCTACAGAATCACACGCAACGGTCGTATAACAATGACCAATATGCGGATTTCCTGACGGATAATATATCGGTGTAGTAATGTAAAAAGTTTTTTCTGACATAGTAAATCGCTCCAATCGCATTATATTTGCAGTTATGCATTTTTATTATACACTATTTCTTTCCTTTTGTCACGCTTTTTCAAAAATTAATATATTCAAATAACAGGTACGTCTATATTCACACCCTCTGTACCTTCAATAAATATTTTATTTATATTCGGACATCTTTTTTTCAGATGAAATATATCTGCTCTTGTCAGTTTTGGTATAAACTGAATATTTCCACATATAAACCTGTTGCCGTCTATTTCGGATTTTAAATAAGTCATAAAATCAAACCATTCTTTAAAAAAACAATCTTCCTTTTCATAATCAAAGAAAATGCTATACCCGTCGGCATCAATAAAAATCATCAAAGCTGTTCCGACATCACAGTACTTGTTGTCAATAATACTCCGAGGTACGTCAAAACCGTTGTCCCAGTTATAATTTACGGCTATTATATGTAAAATTTCTGAATCTTCTGTATGTTCAATATAACTCACAAACTCACTTTCTGATTTTTCATACAGCAGTTCATAAAATAATTCCGAATCATATTCAGTCAACGCAAATCCCCCATAATATCAATATATCTGTAATTTCCTATGTGATTTTTTATTACCGTATCAGTGAGGTTATACCAGCTTCCACACCTGTCAAGAATTAAAGCGTCTGCGGTAACAACACAACTTTTACTTTCAAGAATTGAATCGACACTGTTTTCCGTATAAACCTCAATTTCAAACGGTCTGTCCTGCATAATTTCAAGAATTTTCTGTTTAAGTCTGCCCGAATTTGAAACAGGTGCATCAAGATAAAATACAGCCTTTTCTATATTAAGGTATGTAAAAGTTTCGGCAACTGCACTGACCGCCATGTCCGTCTTGTCTATAAGACGGTATGTACCTCTAAGACCTGCAATATCACGGATTGTCCCGTCCATACACCTGAAAAGTATGGAATCGGAATATGCAATCTCAAGTGTTATTATAGTGTTGAAACCGTCTATATACAGCGTTTTCCCTGCAACATCACTGTCTGAAAGTTCCTTGCTCTTTCTTATTTTTATATTTTCATCAGACGACACAGAACGTGCTATAGCTGTTCTTTGTCTTTCGGAAAGAAGATGATGATTTCCGACAAATGTCACGGCATTTTTCATTGCATATCCCCTGTTTATAAGAAAATATACCTCTTCCGCAGATTTGCGGAGTTTTTCAAGACTTTCCGCTGTTCCGAACTCTTTTGCATCGGTCGGCACAAACCCTCTCTTTACCTGTTTTGGTGTATGTTCGATTTCCATATCTATCTCCTCTCAATCCTGATTTCCAACATATTTTTATTATACTATTTTATTTCCTGTTTGTCAATTACTGTAAAAATAATTTTCAAAATATACTGCAATATGATATAATTCAATCTGTACATATCAGAAAAACCACAGCAGATACATTAAAAAATCCGCTGTGGCTTTTCTTTCAGTTATTCAGAAGGAAAAAACGTCTGAATCGGGAGAGTATGTCAGGACTGTGTTGTACTCATCATCTGTATTTGCAGTGCGTCGGACGCTGTTATACCGTCGCCTGTATTGTATACATCTGCATTGAATTTTCCTTTTGTTGTAAGCTTGTAATTATCGGGATTTGCAATTGACTGCATAATAAGTACAGCGTCTGCAATATTGACATCATCGTCATTGTTTGCGTTTCCTGAACGTTCTATATCAAGACTTAAAAGAACCTTGATATTATCTTCATAGTTTGCAGTTGTGGAAATGGGTTCCGGAGTTTCACAGAGACTCTGGACATACTCATAATAAGAACCGTCAACGTCATCTATTTCATCAGCGTACTTTATTACATATAACTGCACTGCCGTGAGGTCGTATATGCTGGCACTGGTTCCTTCTCCGTCCAAATCATAGTTTTCGTTGATGTTGTTCCATGTTTCTGCCGGAAGTATGCTTTTTTCAGCTTTACTGCCCTTCAATTTGTCACTCCAGTAAATGTTTATATCGAAGTAGTCCATGTAGTCAACAACTCCATCCATATTTACATCGGGAGCAGGTCGGATACCGTTTTCAACATCGGAACAGTATGAATCAAAGAACGGAGTAAATTCATTCATATTAAGCATATAATGAAAATCATTGATGTCATATGTCGGTCCTATATTATCACTTACTTCGATGCCCATTTTTGAAGCAGCATTTATTACCAGTGAGGGAATACTATATGAAGATACATAGCCTTCAATATTCTCTTTGTAGTATTCTATCGTGAAATATTCCTGTTTTACTTCTATGTGATTTAAAATATAAGCTGCTACCGCCACCGACATAATAGGACCATAATAATTATGCGGAACAAGATGCTCTGAATAATAGAAAGAGAAATCCCAGCATTTTTGATATTCTTCTTCAGTAAGAATCTGCTTTATTACTTCGGTTTTCTTCTCTGTAAAGAATACGTCCATACAGTAAATATCATCAACATCAAGCTGACCGTTTCCGTTAATATCGAGGTCTGCTGTACCGCTCTGATACAGTTCATCAATCAGATAATATTGAGCTTCCAGATATTCCACATGATAGAACATACGCATAGGGAAAACGTATGCCTGAATTTCCTTGTATTTTCCGAAATCGTCCTCAGTAGTAAGCGGTTCAATATCAGGGTCATAATATGCAGGATTGAGATATTCATATTTAATGTTTCCATCGACTATAAAGTACCTCATCAGATGTAATGTATCATCAAAGTCAACTGTTCCGTTGCCGTCATAGTCGGCTATGCTTTCGATACGCTGTACTATTTCAGGGTCAATATCATTCTCATAAGAATAGTATTCTGAACGGTAAGCGTCAAGCAGATAGCAGTCCATGATGTCAAATTCACCGTTGCCGTTGATGTCAACGTCCAGTTCTCCGCTTTCCATTTTAGCGAAAATTTCTTTTTCACCCTGCCAGTATCTTGACGGATTAACCTTAAAAGGTACGCCTGAAGCATTGCTTGTTGTGGGCATAGCAGAACTCATTATTGTAAGTGCCGATATAAAAGACATAAATTTTTTCATATAATAACTCCCTTCGTCATCAATATTCTGCGGCGGACTTATAATCTCCGTCTCCGTCACAGTTAAGTCTGTTTGTGGTTCATATCTGATGGTTGTCTGGATTACTTCTTGTAAAGGTTGGGTTTGATAATCTGTTTTATTAATCGGAGAAGTCTGTGATAACGTGGTTGTAGTATAAACTGTACTGTCTGTAATTTCGGAAAATTCTGTTGTATATGAAGTTATAATGTTACTTTCGGTAATATTCGGAACTGTAGTTGTCACGGAAGTTACAGATGTATATTTTTCTGATTCTGTAACAGAAGTCTGCAACGGCTTTTCAGTGCTTGTCTGCGTAACAGATTCGTTTTCCGTAACCATTTGAAAGTCATCTGAATAATTTTTGAATGCATTTTTTAAGTCATTATTTTTCCACACTCCGAAGCCTACAATAACAACAGCACATATTCCCGAAATCATAAGTGAGGTTCTTTTTATTATTGCTGTTCTTCTCCGTCTTTTTTCAAGAATTTCATCGCCTTTTCTGAATACTCTTTCTGTAATATCCTCATAGCTCTTCATAGGTAAACCCCTCTCTTTCAAGCTCTGATTTAAGAGATTTTTTAGCCCTGTAAAGTAAATATGTAATCTGACGATTGGTTTTGTGCATGATTTTTGCGGTTTGTGAAGTGTTGAATTCTTCAAAATATGTTAAATAAAGTACCTGACGGTAGTCCTGATTCAGCTTCTGCATTACCCTGTGAATGAAAATTTTCTGTTCATCTTTTATATAGTTCTGTTCAAGTTCTGTTTTATCTTCAAGGCTGTAGAAATCATCAATCGGAACAGAAACAAATTTTGAAGTTTTCCTGATATGGTCAATCGCTGTAAATCTTCCTATGGAGTAAAGCCACGTTTTGAATGAACTTTTTCCCGAAAATCTTGGCTTTCTGACATAAAGCTTTATAAATACTTCCTCCGCAATTTCCTCCGCATTACATATATTGTCAGTATAACTATATACATACATCACAAGCCCGTCTCTGTATTCACGGATTATCTCAGCAAGAGCATTTTTGTCACCTTCAAGAAAACGGTGGTAGCTACTTGCACCGTTATCCATATATCTGCCCCTTTCTGAAAATATATCTTCACTACTTAGTCGTATGAATTTTGTGATTGTTGCAGTCGAATCATGAATTTATAAAAAAAATTTTATAGCCAGATTTTCTGAAGAAAATAATACACTCATTGTTGACGAATAGCAGGACAATCAACAATGAGTGTATATTAGTTATGAAAAATAAATTTATGGATTATTTCCGGCATTCAGTTCATGAAAAATACCAGTAATCAAAATCAACGTCTCCGCTGAACAAGAAACATAAATCAGTACTTCCGCTGAGCGAACTGCTGACAGGTACTTTTATTTCGGACATACCCGAAGGAATTTCCGCATATGCAACAGCCTCACCCTTTGCGTCACCTTTGCAGACCTTTATTACTGCACCATTTTTTGATGATGCTTTTATTGTAAGAGTTTTTGCACCCTTTGAAAAGTCTGCACCGTTAACGGAAATCCAGCTTCCCTTTGTACCATGCACTGTAGTATCACCCAGACCGTTTACAGAAATGTCTTTTGACTGATTTGACATGGTTTCAGCCTGTACTTTTGAATACGGATTGAGTTTCTTAAGCTGTGCGATTCCTGTCATAGTTCCTGTTACCTGATTCATTTTTTCACCGCTCATGGTGATTTTGTCAACCTGCGGACTTCTGTAATTGCCGTCGATTCCCATAGCCTTTTCAACGGGACGTGAGTGGTAGAACAGATAAAGCTGGTTATTGAGTTCAACAATTGAATGATGGTTATTGCCTGTCATTCCTGCAAAGAAATTTCCCTGATTCTTGAACAGTTCTCCGCCATATGTGTAAGGTCCGAGAGGATTATCCGCAACCATATATTCTATGCCTGCCGTAGAAAGTCCGTACTGATTTCCGCCTGTATTCCAGTTTGAACAGTAAGTATAATAATATTTGTTGCCTATTTTGTTTATACCCGAATCTTCAAAGACATACGGAGCGTCAATTGTAGACGGTGTTCCGACAATACTTGTCATATCGTCACCGAGTTTTACAACTCTTGTTGTTGAAGGCATTGCTTGCTTACCCTCGGGAACTCCTCCGCCGAAACATAAATAACCTGTTCCGTCGTCGTCAACAAAAACAGCAGGGTCAAAGAGCCACGGAATATTATTACAGTTCGGAACAGCTCTTGTTATAAGTTCATGACCGAGGGGGTCGCTCCACGGACCTGTAGGACTATCGGCAGTAAGCACGCAAACACCGTTTCCGCCGTTGCAGAAGTAAAGGAAGAATTTTTCCTTGCCGTTTATAGTTTTGTGTGCTGCACACGGAGCCCATGAAAGCGATGCCCATTTTGCCACGCCGTCTGAACCTGCTACATTTATAGCACCGTGGTCAGTCCAGTTAACCATATCGTCGGACGAAATACAGTTGATTTTGTTTACTTTTCCGTAAGTGTTTTCGGTGACATTTCCGTTTGCATCATATTCAACAACATCATTTGTCATATACACATAAACCCTGCCATTGTACTCCATAACTCCAGGGTCTGCACCGAATCTCTGCGTATAAAGAGGATTGTTTTCACCTGATTTTTTGTAGCTTGCTGTCGGACTTACTAAAGAAAAGAGTTTTTCCATAGCGGCATTGTCAACAATTTTTTCAGCAACCGGAAATTCTTTTATCTGCCCGAGAATAAACTTCTGAATCAGAACAGCATCATTAACATTATATTCACCGCTTTGGTCAACGTCTGCGGAAATCTTTTCTGACGATTCACTGAAACCGTTCACAAGTCCTTTTCTTGCCATTACCATATCAAATGAATTGATTACGCCGTCTGAATTTATGTCACCGAGAATAATATTTTTTGATTCTCCTGCACCTAAAATTGAAGTTCTTGCAATTGCACCTATAACTTCGTCGATATAGAAATTGCTTGTTGAATCGGCAGTTTCGATATAAATCTGCATATTTGTAGCACCATCGGGAATTTTATAGTTTTTGTTTGCAAGCTGTACCCATTCACCCTTTATTGCTGTTGCCTCTGCAATGGTGCTGTAACGGGTATCGCCGTTTGAGTCGGTGTACTGTAGTTTGAGATAAAATTTATCTGTCGGTTCACCATCGTAGTACATTACATTTGCACTGAAACTGTATTCACTGCCTGCCTCAAATGCTCTGCCGAGAGTTTTTGAAGCACCGTTCCATGCAGCAGTTCTGTCTTTTACGAGAAGTGATTCGTTGCCTACATATGCAGTACGTCCGCTTGTGAGAACTTCTCCCGAGCCTCTTATACCCCAGTCACAAGTACTTCCCTCAAAGCCGTCCGCAAAATACCAGCCGTAATCGTTGGGGGTTATTGGTGTTGATTCATCAGAAAGAGTAACAACAAACGTTGAAACGCTGTTTGCAGGAAGCTGAGCATAGAAATTATCGCCGTCGAAATCCATATTAAGTGTAGGAGCAATATTTTCATTTGCGGAAGTTCTGTAACGGTCAACGTCCGAAATATTTTCATTGTCTATTCTGAAATTCTGAGTATATTCTTTTTCACTCTTGTTTACCGCAACAATAGTGACCTGATTGTCATCGCCTTTATATGCAGAAACATAGACATCTTTTTCAGGCTGTTCTGTAGCGTCAACACGCACATCACCGGGACGTACATATTTTGAATACTGTGCCATGCAGTAGCCACGCTTGCTTATCTTGCCGTCCTCAGTCATAAGACCATAACTTCTGCGGATATACCACCATGTATATGCACTCATATTGCCCACAACCATAGCATTGTGGATATTTTCCGCAACTTCTATAGCTTCGGGATATTTGTTAGCTGAATCGGCATCACTGTTAGGTACATAGACTTCTGTCATCCATATTTCCTTACCGCTGTTTTCGAGGTCAGGGAAGTCCATCCAATCTCTTGTAGTTCCGTACATATGAGTACCGAAAAGGTCACAGTTTGCCATAGCTTTTTCATTATTAAGTATTTTACGGTAGAATTTCTTTCCGCCGTCCTTGACCCATGAAGCATTTTCGGGAGCGTACTGGAAACTTTCAGGCGACATAAGTCTTGTGCTTGTTATCTTATCGCCATAGTTTGCGATAAAATCCGTTGTTTCGTCGGTTGACCAGTATGTCCACTCTTCAGCATAGTCAGGCTCATTCTGAACCGATATAGAGTAAAGGTCAACGCCGTTATCTTTCATATACTGTCCGAAATTGTTAAGATGTTCGGCATAAGCACCATAATTTGACTTTGGAATATGAAGTTTGCCATTGCTTCCGCCTGATTCTGCGAGATTTGCAGGTGGTTCCCACGGCGATGCAAAAACAGTAGCACCCATTTTTGTGGCAAACTGTGCTGTCGGGACAGCAAGTTTCCACTGCGAACTATCGGGATTTACAAACACACGGAGTATAGTAAGCCCGAGTTCATTGTCTCCGTTACCGAAAGCGGTCTGTCTTTGAGCATCAGACAAATCACCGCCCTTGTCTGCCGTCCATTCAGGGTGATTGATGCCTCCGAAACCACGTATTGTCTGATATTCCTTGTTAATGTCAACTACCACTTCACTGGCAGCTGCAACGTTTTTTTGTTCGGGCAGTGCCGATGTTAATGTAAACATCATAGCAGACGATGTAAGCAAAGATAAAATTTTTTTTACTGATTTTTTGGTTTTCATAATTACCTCCCATTATAAATATCGTTCATATAATATTAATAATATTCTAACATATATGACAATATTTGTATTGCACATTTGTCATTTAAATGGTATTTTTGTAATGCAATATTTTAATATGAAGTTGAAATTTTTTCTGATGTGTAGTATAATATTAATGTATAATATTTTAAGGAGGTCAATTATGGATTATGAAAAAATTTCTGATATAACACAGGAAGAACTTATTTACATAAGCAGACAGTTTGCGAATATGTTCGGATTTCCCGTAAGACTTTACAACAAGAGTGAACTTATTTTCTTTCACTCTACCGCTAATCTGACAGCCGACCCCGTTTCACTTTGTCTTGACGAAATAATTCAAAAACAGGAACAAATCGACTATTATGTCTATGAAAGTACTTTTTATTATGGCATTGTCAACTGCGGACAGTATAAATTTGTAACTGGCCCTGTAAGCGAACTAAGACTATCAGACCATGAATTTAACAGGCTCGGATTTATTCTCGGAATAGAAAACAATGATATTCCGATTTTTACTGCGTCCATGAAAAGTCTTTCGGGAATACATCTTGACACGCTTATTCAGGCAATTATTCTCTATAATTTTTCCGTAAACAAAACAATGTATAACATATCGGATATAAGAATAAAAAGTACAGAACAGAATAACATATCCACCGATATAAAGGAAAATGAGATTTCCGACATCGGCGAAAGGCTTTTTATGAATAACTCACGTTCATATGCTATTGAAAGAGATATGATTAAAAAGGTAATGAATGGTGACGTTGAAGGGCTGATTGACGGTGCAACCAAAATCCCGTCTGTAAGTTCGGGAAATCTTGCACCGCACCTGCTCCGCCACAGCAAGAACTTTTTCATAAAACTTGAAACCATTATGGCACGTGCCGCAGTTGAAGCAGGTTTAGACGTTGATGAAATTTTTTCTATTGAAGAAATGTATATCAGGAAATGCGAGTCACTTGACAATATCGACCGCATTAAAAATCTCCAGTATCATATGATAGTTGACTATGCGGACAGAGTAAAAAAACTTAAACAATATAACGGACAAAATTCAAAAATGGTCACGGAGATTTCCGCATATATCCGCAGTCATATTTCCGAATCAATAAAAACTTCCGATATTGCCGAACACTTCGGAAAGAGCAGGGGCGGAATAACAACGGAATTTAAAAAGCAGACTGGTATGAATCTTTCGGATTTTATCAAACTTAAAAAAATTCAGGAGGCTCAGGAACTCCTTTATGAAACAAATAAAAGTCTTGTACTGATAAGCGATTATCTCGGCTTTTCGTCGCAAAGCCATTTCACAAGGGTATTCAAGGAAATTACGGGAATTACTCCGAAAGAATACAGAGATAAAAATCATATCGGCAAATAAAAAAACCGTGGGTATTTCACCACAGTTTTATTATGATTGTCACCATAAAAGGAACAATCCTCCATAAAATTATTTATTAAACGACTGATTTTCTTTTTGTGCAGATAAGTCAATCAGTAGATTTAATTTTTTAACTTATGCTTTGAAAACGGCTCTTACAAAGTTGTAAATGTGAGCGTGAATGCTGTTATCGCCATGATAACCGCCGTTTACATAATGCCATATATGCGGAACGTTGTTTTTAGCAAAATTATTATGATAATTTTCAGGATTTGAATAAACGATAGTGTCATTGCTTCCTGCTGTAATAAAGAGGAGAGAGGGAGCTTCCTTTTCAGAATCCCACTTGAAACTTCCCGTCACACCAGGAGCAGGGCATATTGCACCCACATAGCCGAAAAGGTCAGCACGCTGCATACCTATGAGGAGAGATTCTCTGCCACCCATTGAAAAACCCGTTATTGCGGTGTTTTCTCTTCCTGTTTTCACACTGTATGTGCTTTCAATATGAGGCATAAGGTCTTTTGTAAGGTCATTTATAAAATTATCATATGCGGCATTGTTTTCGTCGTCCATAGCCGAACAGTTTTCCTGTGTTGCACTTGAATAAACATAAGGGAATACAACTATCATATCTTCCGCTTCACCCTCGGCGATAGCGTTTCCGATAATCTGACGTGTATACATAGTATCGTTGCCTTTTATAATCATTCTGTCCTGATTTTCCCAGTAACCGTGAAGAACGTAAAGAACAGGATATTTTTTGTTTTCGTTATAGTTGGCAGGCAGAAGAATATTATAAGGTTTATTGCGGTTGCAGGTTGTTGAATAGTATGTGCCTGATTTTACCGTACCATACTGAACACCTGCTTTTTCCTGTTTTGAATCTGCTGTTTCAAATTCGGAAACTTTTGCCTGTACTGTCGGTGTATATTCGGACATTGTAATCATATCTTTAGAAGAAGATGACGGAGGAGTTACAGACTGAGATACGGGAAATTCTTTTATCTGTCCGAGAATGAATTTCTGAATCAGAACAGCGTCATTTATATTATATTCACCGTTCTGGTCAACGTCTGCGGAAAGTTTTTCTGCCGAATCGCTGAAACCGTTTATAAGACCGTTTCTTGCAAGAACCATGTCAAAAGAATTGATTGCACCGTCCGAGTTTATGTCGCCGAGAGTAACATTTTTGGATTCACCAGCACCGAGAATTGTAGTTCCTGCAACTGCACCTATAACTTCGTCGATATAGAAATTGTTTGTTGTTTCTGCTGTTTCAACGTATATCTGCATATTTGAAGCATCAGACGGAATTTTGTAATTCTTGTTTGCAAGCTGTACCCATTCGCCTTTTATTGCTGTGGCTTCTGCGATAGTGTCATACTGTGTTTCACCGCTTGCATCAGTATACTGAAGTTTGAGATAGAATTTATCCGTTGCATCGCCGTCAAAGTACATTACATTTGCACTGAAACTATATTCATTTCCTGCAACAAACGCTCTGTTAAGAGCCTTTGAAGCACCGTTCCATGCGTTTGTCCTGTCCTTGACAAGAAGTGATTCGTCACCTACGTATGCAGTTCTTCCACTTGTGAGAATTTCTCCTGCACCTCTTGAAGTCCAGTCACAAGTACTGCCCTCAAAGCCGTCCGCAAAGTACCAGCCGTATGCATTCGGTTCAATGGGCTTGACTTCTCCGCCGCCCTGATAATTACTTCCGTCGCCCCACTCGGACTGCGGAATCATTGAAGTAAGCGTTGTATATGCAGGCTTAGGCTGATTATTTTTATCGTAAAGAAGTGCATCACTGCCCGCTTTCAGCCATGAATTAGCGTCGTTAGGTCCCCATATTGCAACAAGCGTTACCTTGCCGTTGTATTTTCCGCTTGTGTTCACGTCCATAGCGTGCTTGAAAATTGCCTTGTACTTGTCTGCCTGGTCCTGAAGTGAATAGATAACATTACCATTACTGTCTGTAAGAGCTATATCAAGTTCTGTAACCTGAACGTCACAGCCGATTGAAAGATATTTGTCCATAGCCTCTAAATAAGAGTCAGTGCCTGCAAATCCAGTGGCATTTGCAGGAACGTGCGACTGCATTCCAACGCCGTCGAGCAATCCCTTTTCGTAAAGAGATTTACACATATTGTATATGGTATCTCTCTTATGGTCCCAGTATTCGTTGTAGTCGTTGTAATAGAGGTCACAGCCTTCGGGAGCGTACCTTCTTGCATAAGTGAAAGCCTTTTCAACAAAGCTGTTGTCTCCGTAAACCTGTACCCAGCCAGATTTACCACCCTGTCCCTGTACATTATTGTCACCGGGTTCTCTTGCTCCTCCAAAATTAGCTGTTCTGTTTGAGTCGTCACTTATACATTCGTTGGCAACGTCATAGGCATATAAATTAAGTTCAGGGTACTGAGTTTCAATCGCATTGAACATATTTTTAATATAGCTTTCCATACGCTTATCCATAGTAGCAGAATCAACCCAGTTGCCGTTAGCATCAAAATTTTCTTTGAAAAACCATACAGGTGTCTGACTGTGCCACACAAAAGTATGACCTCTAATAGCTATATTGTTCTGCACACAGAAATCCATTATTGCTGCTGCACTATTGAGTGAAACACCAATATTTGTACCGCTGCACTGTGACTGTACAAGAGTAGCATCGGGCTTCATTTCGTTCTCGCACTCAATGCTGTTGAAATCCTTAATCACGTTTGCGGTAATGGCAGAATTTTTTACAGTTCCGCCATTAAGGATATTACCTACTCTGAAATAGTCTGCAAATTCGTCCTTAAGACCCTTTTCTCCTGCCGCATATGCTGAAAGACCTTTTTTTGAAGTGATTTTAACGTTGTCAAAGCTGAAATCATTTGTACTTTCTGTTGTGAGAGTAAGCCGAAACTCATAGCTGTTTGCAGGTGCTTTATAATCTGCGGAAAGTTCAGTCCACTGTCCTGCTTTTACCTTTTTTTCGGCAAGTTCAACAACCGTTTCAACACCTGTTTCCTCATCTATACACAATAAATTCAGACGGAATTTTTCATCTGATTCGCTGTAAACCTGAACACTGTAATTATATTCAACCGCACCCGAAAGATAAAATCCCTTTGAAGAACTTGCACCGTCATTTACAGAAGTACGTCCTGAAACGTTCATACCTCTCGAACCGTTGTAACCTTTACCATTTTCGGCTGTAAGCCTGACTGTATCGCTGTTGCCGTACCAGCCGTCATAATTCACTTCAAAATCATTGCTGACCTGTTCGCTTGCAAATGCTCTTTCTGCAACCGTCGGCATATATGAAGCTATTCCTGCACTGCATATCAATGCTGTAATACCAGACGTAATTTTTTTTAAACGCATTTAAAAACCCCTCCTGTTAATATAAGAATTTCGTGTTTAACTATTGCTAATTCTATCATATTCTTATAATTTTGTATTGCACTTTTGTCATGTAATTTACATATTTGTCATTCAAATTTAACAGATTCCTAACAATTATAAAAGAAATTTATATAGGAGAAGTTCATAAAAACTTACATATGACAAAAATTTTTATTGTTCAGTCAGCATATGCTTCATAAGACAAAGGTCAAATATATCAATTCTGTCATCTTCATAAATATCCCCTGCTTTCCAGTTGGCAAGCGTTATATCGGGTACATCTAAAAGCCATTTCTGCATAGTCACTGCATCTGCAATATTAAATGCACCATCATCATTGACATCTCCCGTAATTATTTCTGATGTACCTATTTTAAGCTGTCTGATAGCCGATGTCCCGTTATTTGTAAAATATGAACAATATAATTTTTGTCCACTGTATGCAAGTGACAAGAAATTGACTAAATCCATTGCCAGTATATTTCCCGTCATTTCCCAGTTTTCACCGTTCAGTGAATATAAAGCCAGTTCATAGGGATTCTGCGTATTGACTGCCAAACAGCATTTACCGTCAGCTAAAATCGGTACTTGAGAAAAAGCATTTTCAGAAATGGTATCAGGCAACGGATAAGACGTTATTTTTCCGTCAGAAAATTTATAAACTGCATTTCCGCTTCCTGACGGTGCAATCCATGCATTATTTCCGTCCGATATCATAGACACAGAACCACAGGCAGTTTCCGAAATTGTTTTTATATTCCATTCACCGTTATTGTTATTGTAAACAGCAATCTTTGATTTGTTTCCGTCGCTAATATCCCTGTAGGCAATCACAGTATTACCGTTCAGAACGGCAACAGACATATTACATACATTTTTATCGATGTTTTCGCCGAGCGTTGTTAAAACTTCAGTTTCCGGGTTATAACAGGCGGAATGCAGTGCATAGGGAAAAGTTCCTGTTGTATATGTAAAATATACTTTGTTTCGGTCGGCTGTCAGGTCGGCATATTGTGCAAGTTCTGTCCCCTTATAGACCTCCGTCCAATTTCCCGAAGAATGTTCATAACGACATAAATGCAGTAAGAAATTTCTGTCCTGATACAATACATACGGAGTATTTCCACAAAACGCAAGTTTCGGCTGATTCATATCTGTATAACTGCCCGTTCCGAGAGACTGTCCCTGTTTTGTAAGTTCATTGCCATCAAATTTATAAAGCATGGCAGATGATTCATCTGACGCAATCAGGTACACTGTGCCGTCTTCCGATGATGCAATCTGACAGGGTTTATAATTCTCTAAATTTTCACTGCTTATACTTTCCCATAATTTTTCTTCAGAAATATCTGCAAATTCAACGGAAAACGTCAAAGCTTCCTCATTCATTGTAATATTGCTTATCCTGATACCGCTGTTTGTTCCGTTGGAATAGACAAGCGCACCGTCGGTAATATCAGCATTCGGGTTCAAAGAACCGACTGAATCGGGGGCATTCTCACCACCGTAGTTAGAAGAAAAAAGATTGCCTTCTCCTGCATCAAGTGCGGTTTCTTCAGGACGAAAAACATATATTTCATCTTTATTTTCTTTGAAGTTTCCGTCAACTTCCGTATTCACACGATAAACAACCAGACCTGTTCCGTATATCTTCACGTCCATTTCATCTGAATAGCGTTCACCCTGCTGTCTGTATTCCACGGCAAAAAATTCCGTATCTGAAAGCGGTGTTTTCAGCAGATAAAGACGATTTCCGCTGTCGGAAGAAACAGGGGCAAGCGTATATGTTCCGCTTGTTGTAATATCCTCAGACTCCAGCCATTTTGAAATTTCTGCCCTGTGATAGGCAAGCGGATACTGCAAAAATACCGAATCAGATGCCATAATATCCCACAACCCGACAGGTGTTCCAGTACGATTGTTGCGATATAAATCGGGATAACCCAAAGAATGAAGAAATTCATGGCACAATACGCCCTCCGCACCTGTAATCTGATTTTCAAAAAGCTGTGTGCTGTTCTGAATATTCACTCTGTTTACTGAAAGTCCATTAATTTTTATTCCGCTCATAGAAAACGCCCTTGGCCATATGGGAGAACTCATATCAGCCGCCTTGCCGTCAACGACAAGAATAATATTGTCAATAATTCCGTCAGCATTTCCGTCCATTTGTGTATCATTCGGAATATTGATATTCTGAAGTATTTCCACTGCAATCTGTGAACAGGTTGAATATGCTGTTTCGTCAGAGGAAAGTATATACGGAGTAATTACGCCGTTCTCCATCTGTGGAAAATAACTGGTTACGTGCATTTTTCCGTAAGAAATTTTATCAATATATCCCGATAATGAATGACAAGTATCAGTACCGTTACACATAGAAATAATGTCTTCAGTCCGGTTTTCCATGAAATTTGATGATGAAAGGGAGTCGGACTGTGCAAAGAGTACAATATTGTTAAACTGCACTTCTGAAGTTTCTGCCGCCGCAGACTGTCCGACCGCAACAACAGGTATTGAAGATACCAGTAACATCTGTGCCATAACAGATGCTGTGATTTTTTTAAATAATCTTATTGTTTTCATAGTAAACCTGCATGATATAATAATAAAATCATGCGACCTTTCCGTTTAATATTTTCAATAATAATATGAACAAAAGCATAAATTATTTTAAAATATCTTTCAGCGTTTCCATAAGTTTGTCTATATTGATAGGCTTTGCTACATATCCGTTCATTCCTGCCTCTATAGCTTCCTGCCTGTCTTCTTCAAAGGCATTGGCGGTCATTGCTATAATAGGAATCCCCGATTTTGCAGGGTCGTCCAATGCACGAATAGCCCTTGTAGCCTGATAGCCGTTCATAATGGGCATCTGAACATCCATAAGAACAACATCATATGTACCTGCGGACTTATTCTTCATCATATCCACGGCTACTGTTCCGTCGTCGGCAGTATCAATGACGAATCCGACATTTTCAAGAATAGCCTGTGCAATCTCCTGATTCAGTTCATTATCCTCGACAAGCAGAATTTTTCTTCCATCGAAACGCAATTCATGCTCTTCTGTTTCCTCCGAATTTTCCTTATCCATATAAGGTGCAGCCAGAACGCCACGCAGTTCGGAGAAGAAAATAGGTTTGGAACAGAATGCCGTCACGCCTGCTTCCCTAGCTTCATCTTCAATGTCTGCCCAGTCGTAAGCGGTAAGTATTATAATGGGTGTTTCATCTCCGATTACTTTACGGATTCGGCGGACAAGTTCAATTCCATTCATATCAGGCATAAGCCAGTCAATGATATATGCACTGTATGATTCGTTCTGTTCAAGTGCAAATTCCGTACGGATAATAGCTTCTTTTCCCAAAGTAGTCCAGTCGGGGTGCATACCTATGGCAGAAAGCATTTTGCTTACACTTACACAAGTGTTCACATCATCGTCTACCACCAAAGCCCTGAGATTTGCAAGCTGTTCCAGTCGCTGTGTCTCTACATGACTTTCAGCAACTTTGAAACGGAATTTTACAATAAATTCCGAGCCTTTTCCCTCTTCGCTCTCAACTGTAATAGTACCGTTCATCATGTCCACTATGTTTTTAGTAATGGCAAGACCGAGACCCGTTCCCTGAATACCGCTTACAGTAGCAGTCTGTTCCCTCTCAAACGGCTCAAAGACGTGTTTCAGAAATTCGGGGCTCATGCCTATACCAGTGTCCTTGACCCTAAATTCATAAGAAGCATAATTTTCCTGTGATTCCGCAGTCTGAATTATACGCACGCTTACCATACCGCCCGGCTTTGTATATTTCATGGCATTGCTGAGAATATTAAGCAACACCTGATTCAGACGAAGTTTGTCGCAGATAATCGTTTCGTTTGTTACATCTAATGTATCTATGTAAAATTCCAGCTGTTTTGCTTTCACGTCAGCCTGAACAATTGTTTTAAGGTCATGCATTATGTCGGGCAGACTGACTTCCTTTTCTTCTATCTTGACTTTTCCGCTCTCGATTCGGCTCATATCCAGTACGTCGTTAATAAGACTTAAAAGATGATTGCTTGAAGTCATTATTTTACCCAGATAGTCCTGTACCTGTGCTTTGTTGTCAATATGAGTTACTGCCAGTGATGTGAAGCCAATAATAGCGTTCATAGGCGTGCGGATATCATGCGACATATTGTTAAGGAAAGTAGTCTTTGCATTATTGGCATACTGAGCTTGTGCCAGTGCCTCCGCCAGCATCTCTTTCTGCTCATGTTCCCTGCGTATCATCTCATCAATATTTCGGAATCCGACAAGTATAAAACCATCCTGCTCAGGTGTATCTTCTCCGACCTTAACATAAGTATATTGAAAATGATGATTTTCCCCGTCCACCTGTATACGATAGCTTCCTGTATATTCCGTGTTTGTCTCTAACTGTTCTTTTACTTTATCCAGTGCCAGTGCTTCGGTGAGATACTGCCTGTCTTCAGGGTGAACACGGTCATGGATATACTGTTCCAGAATGGGAGCGTAGGGGTGTTCTTCCACAGAATCCTTTTTCAGTCCTTTTGTCACATAACCTTCCAGTTTTACGATTTTTGCGGTGTCCTTTTCCTTA
The DNA here is from genome assembly GCA_947177755.1 of uncultured Ruminococcus sp. Lineage (GTDB taxonomy): Bacteria > Bacillota > Clostridia > Oscillospirales > Ruminococcaceae > Ruminococcus. The sequence continues at coordinate 28,470 of CAMWVV010000007.1, forward strand.
TTGACGGCAAAAACATTTGTATAGTCATGGCTCAGTGCCTCCACAATGGCAAGCTGTTCACTCATCTCCCTGTTTGACTGCTCTGTAGCGTTTAAAAGCTTCTTGTTCCACCGACCTTTTAAAAAGAGTATCAGGACAATGCAGATAATCAGGGCAGTAATAAAAGAAACTATAAGCATAATTTTCGGATTAGACTGAAGATATTGCATAAGATTCATATCCCCGACATTATAAGTGGTATATTCCGAAACAAACTGATTCAGTTTATCGTCAGGTATCTGTTGCAGGCACTTGTTTAATATAGTTATAAGTTCATGGTCTGCACTGTCACGAACATACATTCGGAAATCAATTTTTATATCATTTGTAATACTGTAATACAAAGAATTAGTAGTATCATTATTAACAAATAACTGTGCTGAATAGGTATACACATATGCAACATCTGCTTCATGATTCAGGACAGCCTGCATGGCATCTTCCCGTGTGGGATAGTTCAGAATTTCAATATCTCCGTGAAGTGCCTGAAGAATAAGCTCTTTGCTCTGAGAGTCTGTCACCGCAATTTTTTTAATCTCGCCTTCAAAATTCTGCCGTATAACCCTTGCTATTCCTGCTGTCATATATGCATCTGTACTGAATCCACGATAAGCGGATTCCTCCGCCGTCGGAGGTGAATTTATTTTATCAATTACAACGTCCACGCCGTTAGTGCCTGCCATATTGTAATAGTCTTCCTTGTCCTTTGGGATAATGATTTCATAAGGCAGTCCTGCAAGTTCCATGACATAGGCGAAATAATCAGGAAGAATACCCTTTAATTCCCCGTTCTCCACATAGGAATACGGCTCCCTGTTGCCAAGGGCAGTAACAGTGATTGTTTTTTCTCCTGAAACGACTTTATTAATATATTCCTTTTCACGTTCTGTAAAAGCAAATGCAGACGGATAGACAGGTCCATAATACTGATAAAACAGCACATTCTGCCAGTCGCCTTCATTCATGTCCATCTGCTCGATAGCATAATTGATTTCTTCAAGAAGTTCTGTATCATCTTTTCTGACAATCGCATAGAAATTATCTTCTTCAATGATTTCCAATGTCTTTTCGTTTTCTGTCTTTCTAAGGTCACTGGAAAGTATCGCATCAACTTCACCATTCTGCAAAGCGGCAGTAAGTACATCTGAATTATCGTATTCCTTTACCTTGTAAGAAAATCCCTTTTTCTCGGCAAACTTCACAAGGCTTTGATTCTGACTGCTCCCCGTGAGTTCTCCAACAATCATTCCGTCATATGTCTTGTAATCACTGCTGTGCAGTTTTGCATTATCAATCCGAACTGAAAGAATAGTATTGTTTCTTCCGATTGGATAGGAAAAGGCAAATTTTTCTTCACGTTCCGAAGTTTTTCGGGCAGAAGTCACTACATCAATTTCACCGTCCTCCAGCATTGTGAGCATTTCACCCCATGAATTGTCATAACCTGTGTACTGAAAATTCAAATGGGAATATTCCGAAACCAAATTGAGAAATTCAATACCGTATCCTGTCAGTCTGCCGTCGTCGTCTTTCATATGGTAACCTTCAAAATAAAATATACCTGCTTTAACTGTCCTGTTATTAAGCAGTTCTTCGGCTGATACTGTTGTGAAATTTGATACCATAAATATTAAGACTGTCATAAATGCGACAAATATCTTTTTGTATATTTTGTTTTCAGTCTGCATTGTTTTTACCTCCTGATTGCCATCAGTCATTGACAAGTTTTTATTTTTCTATTATACCACTTCTCAGAAATATTTGCAATAATAATTTTTATATTTTGTGTTCACCTGCGAAAGATATAGTCAATCCATTTTATAAAAAAGTACAAAAGTGATATAATAAAAATATGAGGGGAGTGGGCTAAATGCGTCGTTTATAATTGAATAAAAAATTTTATATAATATTGTAATGTCACTATATCCTGATAACATCAAAGCTACATATTTCTGTGTCTGATTTTTTAACACTGCTATTAGCCACTTTTGCGGTAAATAACTGATTGACATAATTTTCAATATATGTTATAATTTCGTGGGAGATGATTTTTTTGAAAAATACATTTGGTTCAAGCGTTGCCGTCACGATTTTCGGAGAAAGTCACGGCAATATGATTGGTGCGGTTCTTGACGGTTTAGCGTCGGGTATTAACATTGACGAAAATTTTATAGCATCACAGATGGAACTAAGAAAATCTGTCGGTGCATTGTCTACCGCACGCCGTGAAGCCGACGAGGTTAAAATTGTAAGCGGTGTTTTCAACGGCAAGACTACAGGTACACCAATAACATTTATAATTGAAAACAAGGACACAAGAAGTAAAGACTATGGCGAACTTGCTTACAAAGCCCGTCCAGGTCATGCCGACTACACCGCACAGATGAAATATCACGGTTTTCAGGATTTCAGAGGCGGAGGACATTTTTCAGGCAGAATCACAGCTGGACTTGTTGCCGCCGGTGCTGTCGCTATAAATGCACTCAGAAAAAAGGGTATCTATATTGGTACTCATATACTTTCATGTGCGGGAGTACGCGACCGTGATTTCAGCAATATTGCAGAAGATATAAACACACTCAATAATCTTGACTTTGCCGTACTGGACGAAAGTGCAAAAAATGAAATGACAGGAAAAATTGAAGAGGCAAAAAGAAACGGTGACAGCGTGGGCGGTCGTCTTGAAACTGCTGTAATCGGTTTTCCATCAGGTGTTGGCGAACCGTGGTTCGACACCATCGAGGGCGTGCTTGCACACATTCTTTTCAGTGTTCCTGCGGTAAAAGGCGTTGAGTTCGGTGACGGCTTTGAACTTGCCGAAAAATACGGAAGCACGGCAAATGATGCTTACTATTCAGACAACGGAAACGTCTACACGAAAACAAACCACAACGGCGGAATTTTAGGCGGTATAACAAACGGTATGCCGATTGTTTTCCGCACTGCCGTAAAACCCACGCCGTCCATTTACAAGGAACAAAACACTATTGACCTCAACACCATGCAGGAAACAACATTGCAGATAAAAGGTCGTCACGACCCTGCAATCATACACCGTGCAAGAGTAGTTATCGACAGTGTGACCGCCCTCGTACTTTGTGACCAGCTCGCCCTCAGATATGGTACGAACTGGCTCGCCGAATAATTTATAAAAGGAAGTTTTTAATTATGGCTATGAATATTATAAGGGAATTACCCCACCCGACAGAAATTAAATCCGCTCACCCTCTTTCACAGGAACTTATTGACGTGAAAGCAAAGAATGACGAGGAAATCAAAAAGATTTTCAGCGGAGAGTCCGACAAGTTTATTCTTATTATAGGACCTTGTTCCGCTGACAAGGAAGAAAGTGTTATTGACTATATAACACGCCTCAGAGAAGTTCAGGAAAAAGTAAAGGACAAGATTTTTATTATTCCGAGAATCTACACAGGTAAACCACGTACTACAGGCGACGGCTACAAGGGAATGTTACATCAGCCGAATCCCACGGGTATGCCCGACCTCAAAAGCGGTATCATTGCAGTAAGGCATCTCCACATGAAAGCTCTTGCCGAAACAGGTTTTTCCAGTGCCGACGAAATGCTTTACCCCGAAAACTACAGCTATCTTGATGACCTGCTTTCATATATCGCTATCGGCGCACGTTCCGTCGAAAATCAACAGCACAGACTTGTTTCAAGCGGTGTGACTATTCCCGTCGGTATGAAAAACCCCACAGCAGGCGATATTTCCGTAATGATGAACTCTATCACCGCCGCACAGCATTCACACGCATTTATTTACAGGGGCTGTGAAGTAAAAAGCGACGGCAACCCCTATGCACACGCTATTCTCCGTGGATATGTTGACGACATGGGTAATTCTTTCCCGAATTATCACTATGAAGATTTAATCAGACTTTCTGACATCTATGCACAGAAAAATCTTCTCAATCCTGCACTTATCGTCGATACTAACCACTCAAACTCAGGCAAGCAGTATAATGAACAGATTCGCATTGCTAAGGAAGTACTCCACAGTATGCGTCACAGCGACGACATCAGAAAACTTGTAAAGGGTCTTATGATTGAAAGCTATATAGAAGACGGCTGTCAGAAAATCGGTGAGAACATCTATGGAAAGTCTATTACAGACCCATGTTTAGGCTGGGAAAAGTCTGAAAAGCTTATTTACGAAATTGCAGACCTGCTCTGATATAACCAAAAACACACTCATAAAGATTGTAGTATGAAAAAAAGCAGAAAAGTTATCTTTGCTATACTTGTTGTAATTCTTCTTATGATTCCTATTCCGCTAAATGGTAATGGGAGATACGAAGCTATACTATGGGGACGACGAAGAGATACCGAGGTATTGGAATGGAATGTTGGTGGTATCGAAAATCATGTTAAATATTACAACATATATAAGTACAGAATTATTTTTATACCAATAACTATTGAAGATAAATCAAACATATACTACGCACAATGGTAAAATTTAATTAAAGTAATAAGGAATATATTTATACAATTAAATTCTGATTTATGCGAACAAACAAATAATTAAAATTAGCCCGAAAGCAGTTGAAAAACTACTTTCGGGCATTACTTCTATATGAGTATCGC